>CAIXOY010000439.1 GCA_903921135.1 uncultured Gammaproteobacteria bacterium | reverse complement strand
CTCTGCGGGCTGGTCGAGCCGCGACTGCGCTGCGGCCGCGAGTTCATGGAACTGGCCCTCGCGCTCCTGCAGGCGGATTGCCTCACGGGCGTGGCGTAGCGCCTCCTCGAATTTGCTCTGGTTCATCGCCGTCACGCCTTTCGCGTAGGCCTGATACGCCGGACGATCACGCTTCAGCTGGGCCATCGCACGCTGGAAATCCGCGCGCCCGTCACGCCCGGTGGTGCCGAGCTTCGCGGCCGTGCGGAGGTTGGCATCAACGCGCTCCTGCGAAGGCGGGTGGCTGGCGAAAAGCGCCCCGAAGCCCGCCGGCTGGTTGCCGCCCGAGAGCTGCACGAAGCGCTGCTGCAAGGCCACCGCGCCCTGAAGGTCGTAGCCCGCGCGGGCCATGTACTGCATGCCGAAGCGGTCGGACTCGAGCTCGGCCTCACGGCCGTAGCGCGTCTGCACCATCGCGCCACCGAGTTGCGCACCTTGCATCGCGAGGTCCTGGAAACCCGTGCCGGCGGTGGCCACGCCCAGCACCGCCATGCCGATGTTGAGCAGCGTGCCCTTCTCCTGCTGCTTGGCGCCGTGACGCGCTGCGGCGTGCACGATCTCGTGCCCCAGCACTGCGGCGAGTTGCGCTTCGTCGTCCAGTTCATAAAGCAGGCCGCGGTTCACCGCGATCTTGCCGCCCGGCAGAGCCCAGGCGTTGGGTACGGAGTTGTTCAGGACCACGAACTCGTAAGGCAGCTCCGGGCGCTCACTCACCCGCGCGAGGCTCATGCCCACACGGCTCACGTAAGCGTTCAGCTCGGGGTAGAGATTCAGCACGCCGCCCTGGCTCTGCTGCGAGGGGACGTACTGCGACTGTCCGATGCGTATTTCCTCCTGCTCCGAGACGAAGCTGACTTCGGAGGAGCCGGTGACAGGATTCACGCCGCAGCCTGCGCAGGCGAGTACGCAGAGCGCAGAGAGGAGCAGCAGGCGCAATGACCGTGATGTGTTCATCGGGCTAGAATCGCGGCGAGGGGATGCATGGCGGGATTCTGCCAGCAGCGCCCCGCAGGCACCACCCGCAACGCCCCCTCGTGAGGACATCCCCGCGATGCTGCTCGTCGTCTCGCCCGCCAAGACACTGGATTTCGAGAGCCCCTCGCCCGCGCTGCCGGTGAGCAAGCCGGTGTTCGCGAAGGATGCCGTGGCGCTGGCCGGGCAGTTGCGCGGCATGGACGCGCGCGCCGTGGGCAAGCTGATGGACATCAGCCCGGATCTGGCTGCGCTGAACGTGGAGCGCTTCCAGAGCTTCAGCGCGCGCCCGGCCGCCGCGCGCCAGCGCCCGGCCGTGCTCGCCTTCCGCGGCGATACCTACATCGGCATGCGCGCCGAGACCTTCGACGCGCCAAGCATGGACTTCGCGCAGCAGCACCTGCGCATCCTGAGCGGGCTCTACGGCGTGTTGCGCCCGCTCGACCTGATCCAGCCCTACCGCCTCGAGATGGGCAGCGCACTCGCCAATGCGCACGGCAACAACCTGTACGCCTACTGGGGCGACCGCATCGCTAAGGAACTCCGCAAACAGGCCAAGGCTACGGGCGCCGGTGTGCTGGTGAACCTTGCCTCGCAGGAGTATTTCGGTGCGGTCGATACCAAGGCCCTGGGGCTGCGCGTGGTGACGCCGCAGTTCAAGGAACAGCGCGGCGGCGTGCTGAAGATCATCAGCTTCAGCGCGAAACGCGCGCGCGGCGCGATGGCCGGCTTCGCGATCCGCAACCGCCTCGAAGAGCCCGAGGCGCTCAAGTCCTTTGCCGAAGACAACTACCGCTTCCGCCCGGAACTCTCGAGCGCCGACGAGTGGGTCTTCGTGCGGTGAGTCACGGCACAGCAGCGCTTCCCTGTTCCGAGGCCTGCGAACGCAACAAGGCGCCGATCCTCGCCATCCTGCAAGAGTCCCTGCGTGATGCGCGCAGCGTGCTCGAAGTGGGCAGCGGCACCGGGCAGCACGCGGTGCATTTTGCGGCGGCCATG
This sequence comes from uncultured Gammaproteobacteria bacterium, assembly GCA_903921135.1. Classification (GTDB taxonomy): domain Bacteria; phylum Pseudomonadota; class Gammaproteobacteria; order Pseudomonadales; family UBA5518; genus UBA5518. Next base: position 10,131 of record CAIXOY010000439.1, on the reverse strand, counting down.
CCCTGGCTCGCGTGGCAGCCGAGCGAGCGACCGGGTGAGCTGGATGCCATTCTTGCGTGGCGCGCGTACGCGGCGCTGCCAAATCTGCATGCACCCATCACGCTCGACGTTCTGGGTGAATGGCCCGACACGCACGTGGACGCGGTCTTCAGCGCCAACACGTTGCACATCATGGGCTGGGACGGCGTGGAGGCATTCTTCGCCGGCGTTGGGCGCGTGCTCGGGACCGAGGGGCTGCTCGCGGTCTACGGGCCCTTCAACTACGAAGGCCGCTTCACCAGCGAGAGCAACCGCCAGTTCGACCGCTGGCTGAAGGCCCGAGATCCGCGCTCGGGCATTCGCGACATCGAAGCCATACACGCGCTTGCGGCCCAAGCAGGGCTCGCACCGCAGGCCGACCACGCCATGCCCTCGAACAACCGGCTGCTGCTCTGGCGAAAGGGTTCCGTACTCGCCTGAGCACGGGCGGCGTGCTTCAGTCCTCGCCGTCTTTGCGGAACGGCAGCGATGCCGTGGCCTCTTGCCGGTAACTCTCGATCGAGACGCACTCGCGACGCAGGAAATCCGCGATCGCTTCGCGAAAACCCTCGTGCGCGATGTGGTGGAAGGATTCGGTGATCACCGGCTCGAAACCGCGCGCGAGCTTGTGCTCGCCCTGCGCGCCGGCATCGAAACGCGTGAGCCCCTGCTCGATGCAGAACTCGATGCCCTGGTAGTAACAGAGCTCGAAGTGCAGTTGCGCGTAGTCTTCGATGCAGCCCCAGTAGCGCCCGTAGAGCGTGTCATCGCCGATCAGGTTGAGCGCGCCCGCCACCGGTTCGCCGTCACGCAGCGCAACCACGAGCAAGAGATTTTCCGGCATCGTCTCGCCGATCGCGTGGAAGAACTCGCGGCTGAGATAGCCGCCGTGACCGCTGCGGCGCGCGTAGGTCATCTGGTAGAAAACGTAGAAACGCTCCCACATCGCGGCATCGATCTGCGCGCCGCGCAGGCGCCGGATCTCGAGCCCCTGCTCCGCCACCTGCCGGCGTTCTTTCTTCAGTTGCTTGCGCTTGCGCGAGGCAAAGCGCGCCAGGAAATCCTCGAAGCACGCGTAACCGCGGTTCTGCCAGTGGTACTGCACGCCGGTGCGACGAAGCAGACCGAGTTCCGCGCACACCGCCGCGAGCGCAGGCTCGGGAAACAGCAGGTGCCAGGAGGAATAGCGCCGTTCACAGGCGTCGCGCAGCGCCGGCAGTAAAGCTTCGAGCGCCTCGCGCAGTTCCACGCCCTCGGCCACCAATCTGCGCGGCCCCGTGGCAGGCGTGAAAGGCACGGCGCTCACGAGTTTCGGGTAGTAGGGCACGCGGTGGCGGTTGTAGGCATCGGCCCAGGACCAGTCGAACACATACTCGCCGTAGGAGTGCGTCTTGGCGTAGCAGGGCATCGCAGCGAGCAGCCGCTCGCCCTCGCGCAGCAGCAGGTGTCGGGCTTGCCAGCCGCTGCCCTCGCCCACGCTGCCGCTGGTTTCCAGCGAGTGCAGGAATGCGTGCTGCATGAACGGAAACTGCGTGCCGCCCAACGCGTTCCAGTGCGCAGGCTCCACGGCATCCACGCCCGTCACGAGCGCAACGCTGCGTGTCACGGCGCGTAATCGAAGGCGATGCCGGCGAAGATCGCCAGGCCGAACAGGTTGTTGTTCAGGAAGGCACTGAAGCACTTGCTGCGATCGCGGTCACGGATCTGCCACTGCTGCCAGGCGAAGAGCGCGGCACCCACCGAGAGGCCCACGTAGTAGAACAGCCCCAGACCGAACTGCCGCCCCGTGAGCACCAGCAGCAGCAGCACCAACACCTGCAGCGCGCCGCTGATTTTGCGGTCTGCCTCGTCGAACAGGATGGCTGTGGAACGGATGCCTATGCGGATGTCGTCCTCGCGATCGACCATGGCGTAGAAGGTGTCGTAGACCACGCTCCACAGCACCGCTGCCGTGAACAGCAGCCAGAGCGCAGGCGGCAGTGCGCCCTGTTCCGCGGTGAAAGCCATCGGGATGCCCCAGGAAAACGCGAATCCCAGCCCGAACTGCGGCAGGTGCGTGAAACGCTTCATGAACGGATACACGGCAGCGAGCGCGAGCCCGCCCACCGACATCCACACGGTCAGCGTGTTGGTCTGCAGCACCAGCGCAAAAGAGGCCAGCGCAAGCAGCAGAGCCAGAATCACCGCTTCTTTCACGCTCACCGCACCACTGGTGAGCGGGCGATCACGCGTACGCGCCACGTGGCGGTCGAAGTCGCGGTCTGCGAGATCGTTGGCGATGCACCCCGCCGAGCGCATCAGGAACACGCCCGCGGTGAAGATCACGAGATTGTCGAAGGACGGGTTGCCGTCAGAGGCGAGCCACAGCCCCCACCACGTGGGCCACAGCAGCAGAAAACTTCCGATCGGGCGATCGAAGCGGATGAGCCGCAGGTAGAGCGACAGGCGTTCTCGTGGCGTGGGATGGGGCACGGCGGACCTCAGGGCATGCGCCGTGAGTATACGGGCGCCGCGGCGCTGCCGATCCGGCAGGCGGGCAGGAACACCTCCTGCACCAGCAGCGGCTTGCCATGCAGCCTGAACACCGAGCGCCGAGCCCAGAGAGCATGTGCGCCGCGCAGTTCTGTCGGGACCAGCGCGTCCTCTGGCCCGATCAGGGCGAGCTCGAAATCCCCGCGCAGCAGATGCGGATCCGCGAACAGCATCGCGCCAAGCGAGCGCGCGCCGAAGCGCCGTAGGTGCCGCAGATCGCCCGTGAGCGAGCCCGCGGGCAATACGCTGCGCGCAAACACCCAGGGCTCACCGTGGCAGGCGAGCGCCACTTCACGCACCAGCGCGCGCGAGTCGCTCCGAAGCCCCAGCGCTGCACGTTCGCCTGCCAGCGGGCGCTGCCAGGACTGTCCGAGCACGCGCACGGCAAACGCACCAGCGCTGGCATCGACCAGGCGCGCCGTAAGCGAACCCTGATCGAGCAGCATCTCGCGCACCCGCGCGGGAAATTCCCCCGCAGGCCAGCGGCGCCAGTGCCGCCAGCGCCGTGCGCTTGGCTGGCCCGAGTTGAAGCCCTCCGCGTACAATCCGCGCCTCCGTCAGCTCATCGAAGGTGCGGATTCTATCCCGCACCGGGCAGCGTTCCGGCGGTTTGCTCGTCTTCTTGTTTTGTTGTCAGGGGAATTCGCATGGCGCGCTGGGAATGCATCGTTTGTGGCTGGGTCTATGACGAGGCCAAGGGTTGGCCCGACGAAGGCATTCCCCCCGGCACGCGCTGGGAAGACGTACCCGCAAACTTCCTCTGCCCCGATTGCGGCGTGGGCAAAGAAGACTTCGAGCTGATCGACGCCACGCCCTTGCCCTCTGCCGCGCCCGCCGCGGCGGTTGAGCGCGCGCCGGTGGTGATCATCGGCACCGGGCTCGCGGGCTACAACCTGGCGCGCGAGTTCCGCAAGCTCGATGCCGAAGCCCCGCTCGTGCTGCTCACCTCGGACGACGGCGCGTTCTACTCGAAGCCCATGCTCTCCACCGGTTTCACCAAGGGCACCACCGCCGCAGACCTCGCCACCTCCGATGCCGCCACCATGGCCACGCAACTGAAGGCCACGGTGCGCACCCGCACGCGCGTGAACGCCATCGACACTGCCGGCAAGAAGCTCACGCTGGACGACGGCAGCACGCTTGCGTACGCGAAGCTCGTGCTCGCCTGGGGCGCCGACGTCATCCGTCCGCCGCTCGGCGGCGACGCTCTGGACCGCGTCTACTCCGTGAACGATCTGCTCGACTACGCCGCCTTCCGCAGCGCGCTCGAGCAGAACGCCGTGAAGAAAGTGCTGGTGGTCGGCGCGGGCCTGATCGGCTCCGAGTTCGCCAACGACCTCGCCAACGGCGGATTCGAACTCGATGTGGTCGATCCGCTCGGCTGGTCGCTGCCCACGCTTTTGCCCGAGCCTGCGGGCCGTGCGGTGCAGGGGGCGCTCGAGGCCAAAGGCGTGCGCTTCCACTTCGGGCGTTTTGTGAAGGCCATCGACAAGGGCGCCGACGGCAAGGGCGTGGTGGGCACGCTGGACGATGGCGCGCAGATAGAAGCCGACATCGCTGTCTCTGCTATCGGCGTGCGTCCGCGCGTCGATCTGGCGCGTGCGGCGGGCATTACCGTTAACCGCGGCATTGTGGCGGATCGCTTCCTCGCCACCAGCGCGCCCGATGTGTACACGCTGGGCGACTGCGCCGAGGTCGAGGGTTGGGTGCTCTATTACGTTGCGCCCTTGATGGCCGCGGCGCGGGCGCTTGCCAAAACCCTCACCGGCGAGAAGACGGCGGTGGTGTATCCGGCCATGCCGGTCACCATCAAGACGCCGGCTTGCCCCGTGGTGGTCTCGCCGCCTGCGCCGGGCTCGGCGGGGGCGTGGTCGATCAGCGGCAGCGCGCCCGATATCGTGGCCGAGTTCCGCGCTGCAGACGGCAAGCTCCTCGGCTTTGCGCTGACGGGCGAAGGCACGAAGCAGAAGATGGCACTGCAGAAGGAACTGCCCCCGCTGCTGCCCTGAGGCAGCGGCTCAGGCGGCGAGGTCGCGGGCGAGCGCTTCGAGGGCCCCGGTTTGCCGCATCACGCGCTCGCTTGCAGCGAGCGCGGAGTCCCGCGACACGCCCACGCGCGCGAAGGCTGCATCGGGGATGTGCTCCAGGGGGGCGCTGCCTATGCCCTGATGGCGCAGCAGGCGCGTGCTCAGATACAGCAGCGTGGCGAGCGGCTCCTGTTCGCCCGCCAGATCTGGCCGGTGCTGGTGACGCACAGCAGCACAGATCTCTTCAGGCAGTTTCCAGTTCCTGAGCAGCCATGCGGCCATCTGCTCGCGCGTCGCGCCCAGCAGGAAACGTTCGACCTGCCAGTGCCCCAGATGCGGGTTGGCCTCGGCATAGCGGCAGACGGTCTGCATCTGTGGCTTGAACAGTTCTGCCAGCAGCAGGAAACCGAAGTTGTGCAGCAGGCCTGCCAGGTAGGCGTGCCCTGCGATGGGGCGGCGATCCACCGGCACCGCCTTGCAGAGGTTTTCCATCATCGCGGCGCCGTGCACCGCCTGCAGCCAGTAGTTGCGATATCCGTAACGCCCTTCGCGCGGGAGCCTGAGCGTGGTGCCCAGCGACAGCCCCAGTGCCAGGTTCATCACCAGATCGAAGCCCAGCACGCGGTGGATGGCATCGCGCACCGAGGTGATCTTGCCGGGCGCCGCGTAGTAGGGCGAAGAGGCCCAGCTGATCAGCTGGGCGGCGAGCGAAGGGTCGATCTCCACGGCTTGCGCGAGCTCAGTCACACCCGAGCCAGGATCCGCGCCGATCTGAATCACGCGGCGTGCGGTCTCGGGCATGGGGGGGAAGTCGAGAGTGTCTTCCAGACGCTTCTGGATGCGGCGGGTGGTGAACTTGGCCACCGCGCTGCTGAAATCGGCTTGATCATCGCCCGGGTCGGGGCTGTAGGGCGCGAGCTCGGAGAGCGCTACGCCGAAATCCGCCGAGGCAGCGCCCGTGGACTCCAGCAAGCGGCGGAACTGGGCCCCGGTGACGCGCAGCAGCAGGCCTTGCCCACCGCTTTCGAGCAGCAGTTCCTCGCGGGCGAGGAGCCGGCGTTCCACCACGGCCGGCATCTCGAAGGCCGCCGGCAGCGAGGGCAGCGTGCGCAGCCCGCCCGCGGCACAGAGCCCGGCAAGGGCATCCTCGGGAAGGGCACTGAAATCCCGGCCGGTGAAGCGGTTCAGAGCCGCCAGATCGAGCAGGCAATCGGCACCGATCAGCGCCTGCAGGCGGCCGAAGCTGTCCTGCAGCACAACCGTGCGCACCGTGCCCGCGCGCAAGGCGTCGGGGACGGTGTCGGCGTCGAGTTGTTGCCAGGAGATGCCGCTGGTGTCGAGCAGCTCCTGGATTGCCACTGGCAGTGCCATGAAGAGGATCTCTGGCCGGCCTCACCTGCGGGCCGGTCTGGCAAGTGTAGACGAGCCTTGCGCGGCTCGCGCTCAGGCCTCGGCGTAGCGCTCCCGGCCCGGCATCCAGCGGTCGAGCAAGGGGTCGACCCGGTCGGGGTGCTCGGCGAGCAACCGTTCCGCTGCCGTGCGCACGATGGGCAGCAGGGCCACGTCCCGGGCGAGGTCCGCGAAGCGCATCTCGAGCGTCCCGGTCTGGCGGGTGCCAAGCAGCTCTCCCGGCCCGCGCAGTTTCAGATCGGTCTCGGCCAGACGGAAGCCGTCGGTGGTGTCCCGCATGGCGTGCAGGCGCTCACGGCCCTGCGCCGAAAGAGGAGTCTGGTAGAGCAGTACGCAGTGGCTGGCCGTGGCGCCCCGCCCCACGCGGCCGCGCAACTGGTGGAGCTGCGCGAGCCCCAGCCGCTCGGCGTTCTCGATGATCATGAGGCTCGCCCGCGGCACATCCACGCCCACCTCGATCACGGTGGTGGCGACCAGCAGATCGATCTCGCCTGCCTTGAAGCGCGCCATCAGCGCCGAGCGCTCGCGACCGGGCTGGCGTCCGTGCACCAGCCCCACGCGCAGCTCGGGGAGCGCCTCGGTCAGTTCGGCGGCGATGGCCTCGGCAGCTTGCGCCTCCAATAGCTCGGATTCCTCGATCAGCGTGCAGACCCAATAGGCCTGCCGGCCCTCGGTGCAGGCATGGCGCACGCGCTCCACCACCTCGGGGCGTCGCGTGTTGTTGATGACGACGGTGCCCACGGGCGTGCGGCCGGGGGGCAGTTCGTCAATCACCGAATAATCGAGGTCCGCGTAGGCCGTCATGGCGAGCGTCCGCGGGATGGGCGTTGCCGTCATGATGAGCTGGTGCGGGGCGAGGCCGCCTTCCACGCCTTTCTCGCGCAGCTGCAGCCGCTGGTGCACGCCGAAGCGGTGCTGCTCGTCGATCACCACCAGCCCCAGTTTTGCGAAGCGGACTTCGTCCTGGAAGAGTGCGTGGGTGCCGACGGCGAGCATGGCTTCGCCGCTCTCCAGCGCGGCGAGCGCCTCGCGTCGTGCCACGGCGCCTTGCCGCCCAGACAGCGCCACGGTGCGGATGCCGAGCGGCTGCATCCAGCCCTCGAAGTTGCGCAAGTGCTGCTCGGCCAGCAACTCGGTGGGCGCCATCACCGCCACCTGCCGCCCGCTGCCGATCGCCTGCAGGCAGGCGAGTGCTGCCACCAGCGTCTTGCCGCAACCCACGTCACCTTGCACCAGGCGGAGCATGGGCGCGTCGGCGTCCAGATCCCGCGTGATCTCGGCCGCCACGCGCAACTGCGCGCCCGTCGGTGCGAAGGGCAGCGCGGCGAGGAAGCGTTGTTGCAAATCCGGCGCAGGTACCAGCCGTGGCGCGCCTTGTCGCCGCGCACGCTGCCGCAAGCGAAGCAGGCTCAGGTGATGCGCGAGCAGTTCCTCGGCCGCGAGCCGGCGTTGATAGGGGTGCTCGCCTGCCAGTAGTTGCGCGGTGGGTGCGTCCGGCGGCGGGCGGTGCAGGAAACGCAGTGCCTCGGCGAGCGGCATGTCGCCCGGCAGCAGGCCCCGCGGCAGGAGTTCGTGCAGCGCGCCGTGTTCCAGCAGCACCAGCGCCGCGGCAGAGAGCTTGCGCCAGCTCGCCTGATGCAGCCCTTCTGTGGTCGGGTAGACCGGGGTCAGGCTTTCTTCGTCCACCGCTGCGGCGCCGGCCTCCACCACGCGGAACTCGGGGTGGAACATCTCAACGCCGTTGCGCCCGCGCCGTGCCTCGCCGTAGCAGCGCAGCTGCCCGGCCTGTTCCAGCACCCGCTGCTGCGGGCCGCTGAAGTGGAAGAAACGGAGCGTCAGGATCCCGCTCGGGTCTTGCAGGGTGCAGGCCAGGCTGCGACGCCGGCCGAACTCCTGTTTCACCGCCAGCACGCGCCCTTCGACCACCGCGTCCATGCCGGGCGCGAGCTCGCGGATCAGCGTGGTGCGGGTGCGGTCCTGATAGCGCAGCGGCAGGTGGAAGAGCAGATCGGCAACGCTTTTGATGCCCAGCGCGGCGAGCTGCTCCGCGAGTTTGGGCCCCACGCCGCGCAGTGCTGTGACGGGTGTCTGTTCCAGCGCCTCGCGCGGGGGTGTTGCGGGCTCGCTCACGCTGTGGGTGGCCGTCTCGGGTAGGCTGCTGCGATCATAGCCGAACATCGGACGGAGCCTTGTTGTGACAGCGCACAGCGTTTTGATTGCGGGGTGCGGGGACTTGGGCATTGCGCTCGGCTTGCGGCTGAGTGTGGCCGGCTGGGCTGTGACCGGCCTGCGCCGGCACCCGGAAGCCCTGCCTGCGGGCATTCAGCCCATCGCCGCGGATCTGGGTGATCCCACCTCACTCGCCGTGCTGCGTGGGCAGCGCTTCGACCACGTGGTACTCGCGGGCGCACCGGGCGGCTTCGATGAAGCCGCATATCGGCGTGTCTACGTCGATGGCGTGCGCAATCTCCTTGGCGTGCTGGAAGGCGAGCCCGGTGTGCTGATGGTGGGCAGCACCGGCGTCTACCACCAGGAAGACGGCAGCTGGGTGGACGAGGACTCAGCCACGGAGCCGCGCGGGTTTTCGGGGCGTGCGCTGCTCGAAGGCGAAGCCGCGCTGCGGGATCTGGCCGGTGATCGTGCCAGCGTCTTGCGGCTGGGCGGCATCTACGGGCCGGGGCGGCTCAGGCTGATCTCGGAGGTGCGTGCCGGCGTTGGCTGCCCGCACGAGCCCGTGCGTTTCACCAACCGCATCCATCGCGACGATGCCGGGGGCATTCTGCAGTTCCTGCTTGAGCGGCAGGCGGCGGGTGAACGGCTCGAGGCCCGTTATCTGGGCGTGGACTGCGTGCCCGCGCCGATGTGGGAGGTGCGGCACTGGCTGGCTGAGCAGCTGGGCGTGTCACTCGATGACAGCCGCCCGCTGAGCGATGCCCGGGGTGGCAACAAGCGTTGCAGCAACCGCCGCTTGCTCGCGGCGGGTTACCGTTTCATGTACCCGGATTACCGGGCCGGATACGGCGCGCTGCTGGCGGCGCCCTAGGCGCGCGGCACCATGATCGCTTCGATCTCGATGGCGGCCCCGCGCGGCAGCGCAGACACCTGCACGGTGGAGCGCGCCGGATAAGGCGGCTCGCCGAACTCCTCGGCCATCACGGCGTTCACCTCGGCGAAATGCCCGAGGTCCGTCAGGAAGATGGTGAGCTTCACGATCTGGTTGAGATCCCCGCCTGCCGCCTGACAGACCGCGCGCAGGTTGGCGAAGACGCGCCTCGCCTGCGTGGCGATATCACCCTCGACAATTTGCATCGTGGCCGGGTCGAAAGGGATCTGCCCGGAGAGATAGACCACCCCGTTGGCTCTCACGGCCTGCGAGTAGGGGCCGATCGCCTGTGGTGCTTCGGTGGTGCTGATGATGGCGCGGTTGCTCATGCGGATCTCCTGTTGGAACCGGTGGTGCGCAGCGCCTAGTGGCGTACGCGATTCACCCGGATGACGGACTTGATGGTACGCAGGCGACGAATCAGCCGCGCGAGCGCGACGCGGTCGGGTATGGCCACGATCAGCCGCACCTGCGAGAGCTCGGCATCGCGCTCTTCCATCGTGATTTTCTCGATGTTCACATCGAGTGCGCTGATGCTGTTGGCGATGGCGGCGATCACGCCCTTGCGGTTCTCGAGTTCCACCAGCAGTTCGCAGCCGAATTCGCCGCGCGTCTCTTCGGCCCAACGCAGCGGGGTGGTCTTTTCCGGGTCTTCGAGGATGTCGGCCATGTTGTTGCAGTTGGCGCGGTGCACCACCACGCCGCGGCCGGCACTGATGTGGCCGATGATCACATCGCCCGGAATGGGGTGGCAGCACTTCGCGTAGCTGAGCGCGATACCCTCGGTGCCGCGAATCACCAGTGGCGTTTGCTCGGGGGTGCCGGAGCCTTCCTGACCGCCCACCAGCCGGCGCGCGGTGAGCGCGGCCACGCGGTTGCCAAGGCCGATCTCTTCGAATATCGCCTCGAGTGAGGGCCGGCGTGTCTCTGCAAGAAACTGCTCCAGTGCCCGTTGATCGAGACTCTTCAGGTTCGAGTCCGCCGAGATGAGCGCCTTGTCGAGCAGGCGGCGGCCCAGCTCGATCGACTCCGAGCTCTGCT
>CAIXOY010000438.1 GCA_903921135.1 uncultured Gammaproteobacteria bacterium | reverse complement strand
GTCGCGGCCGCGCTGATGTTCCTGGCACAGGAATCCAAGCCGCTCAAGCCCGCCGGGGCCGACTGGCGCAACGACGCCCCGCCCGCCGCGACAGCGCAGGCACCCGCTCAGGCGCGCCGCGAAGCCCCGGCTCCTCGCGAGTCCTGGCCGGAACGCAAGGAGCGGGCGCCGCACGGCGACACCCGCGACGAGCGCCCCGTGCGCGAGGATCGCCCCGAACGCGCCAAGCCCCCGGCCGAGCGTGCTCCGCGCGAGGAGCGGGCCGAACGCAGCCCACGGGCAGATCGTGCCGAACGGGCCCCGCGCGAGGATATGCCCGAACGTTACCCCCGCGAGGATCGCGGCCCCGCGCCGCAGCGCGATCGGAAAAAAACCGTGGCTCCGCTCGATTTCGGCGGTGAGGCGGACTCGGCGGTGTACCGCATTGCCGTGGGCAATATGCACGGGGCCACGCCGCGCGAGATCGTGGGCGCCATCGCCAACGAGGCAGGCATCGGCAGCCGTTACATCGGGCGCATCGACATTCGCGAAGACCACACGCTGATCGATCTGCCCGCCGAACTGCCGAACGATGTGCTCGGCGTGCTGCGCAAGACGCGCGTGCGCCAGACGCCGCTCGCTATCCGCTTGGCGGAAACCGCAGACACCGGTCCGCGCGGCGGCAAACAGGACGGGATGCGGCCGCCCAAGCGGGCGCCGCGGCCGTTCAAGCCGGGAGCCGAGCGCCCCGCGCCCAAGGGCCCCGCGGCCGGCAAGGCGAAACTCAAGATCGGGAAGCCGAAGCCGCGGAGGGATTGATCCTCTGATCGGGGGCCGCTTGTCATCGGAGCGGCCCCCGGCGAGACTGCGGACCCTGTGGCCGGCTGCCCGGGCGTCGGCAAGTCCTACTCGCTGCAACGGATCCCCGATGTCTGATCTTGCACACACCCGTGGTTTCATCCGCATTTTCGCCACACTCGCGCTCGTGTTGACGGCATGGCTGCAGCACGCCCATGCACAGGGCGAGGTGGAAGTGGTGCTGGCATCAGGCGTCGGCAGTACGGTGGAAAGCGCCTCGCGCAATGCGGCCGAGAACGCGCTGACGCAGGTGGTAGGCACCTTCATCGATACCGAGAAACAGATCGCCAAGCGCACAGAAATACGCGCCGGCGTACAGTCGCTCACAAAAAGCATAGACACGCGTATGAGCGAGTTCTCGCAAGGCTCCATCGCGAGCTTCCGCAGCCTGGAGGTGATACAGGACGGCGGCCTGGTGCGGGTGGAGGCAGAGGTCGGCGTGCGCGTCAGCGAATTCAAGGCCTACGTGAAAAAACTGGCCTCGGACGAGGTGGCCATCGGCAGCAATGTGTTCGCACAGGTGGCCGCCGCGGAGCGTAACGCCACCTCGGCGCAGGACATCCTCCTCCAGAAGATACTGATGCCGGCGCTGAGCGGAGAAGTCTCGGAAATGCGGACCGGCGAACCGCTGGTCTACGCGCAACTCGACCCGGAGTTCCAGCAGGCGCTGGGTATAAGACCGGACATGCTCTCGCCCACGACTATCGTGATTCCCGTACAGATCAGCCTGCAAGAAGGCTTCTTGGACAACGCACGCGAGGCCTTCACAAACATCGCCGCAGACCGCGAGAGGCTCGTCACGAATACGGGCAGCTGCTACTCGAGGCTGCCGCAGGGCGTCTATGAGAAACGTGGCATGTTGGTAGGGCTGCACAGCTTCAGCGCGCCGTCAGATCTTTTCCTGTTCACCGACGTGCTTCTCGAGCAGGAGCAGAACGACGACGAGTGGAACTTCAACCTTCGCAAGCGCGAATCGTGGCGTCTGTTTTTCTTCGGTACGGGCTTCGGAGACTTCGTGGTTCGCAATCACGAGAAACTCCCGCAGCTGCGCGTGCAACTCAAAGGTGCGGACGGTCAGGTCCTGCTGGAGATGCTGAACCCTGCACAGCGCGAGCTCTTCGTTGTCCGTGATCCACGGATCCACTACGGGAGGGACGGATCCGAGGACTATCTGGCGCACCTGAACATCGGGAGCGCCTATGATCTGGGCTGCTTCAGCGTACAGAATGGCGTGGCACTGTTCCCCGAGAAGCGGCTCTACCTTGTGATGAACCTGCAGGCCAGCCAATTGGAGAAGGTCAAGAGCGTGGAAGTGGGTTATGCACTTCCCTGAGCACACGAATAACGATCACAGGAGCGCAGAGATATGAGAATGCACGTCCGCTTGTTGCAGGTAGCAGTTGTGATTGCCGCAGGCGCCTCCCTGTCGGCGTTCGGCGGTGGCGGCTGCAACGAGTATCCCTACAGCGACGGCATCAACGTCGAGGACGTGGCCGGCGGCACCAAGATACTGGCCACATCCTCGGTGAGCGTGACATTGGACGACATGGACTCGGTGCAGGACGCGCGTGATGAGGCCACGATGGAAGCCAAGTCGCTCATCTCGAAGTTCATGTCCGAGGACATCAACAGCGATGAGGTCGTGAACCGCGTGGTGAACGAATCCAAGGTCTCCAGCGCGGAAGGCAAATCCGCCACACGCGAGGAACTGGTGGTGCGCGTCAAAACGCTGCGCAATTCCTCCCGCGCGCTCCTGCGCGGTGCGGTAACGCTGGGTGACTGCTATACGCCGGGGCGGGAAATGCGTGTCAGCGTGGGCATCAAGCCGGAAACGATCCGCTCTGCGGAGCGGCTGTCGGGAAGTATTTCAGGCTCCCTGGACAACGAGCAAACGGCGCCGAACGCGGAGCACGAAGGGCTCCAGAAAGTTGATGGTTACAGCAATACGAAGGCGCTGGAGAAGTTCTGAGGGCAAGGCACTCAGTCAACAGACTGACTGCTGTGCCTCACTCCACCGTAACCGACTTCGCCAGATTCCTCGGCTGATCCACATCCGTGCCCTTCATCACCGCCACGTGATAAGCGAGCAGTTGCAGGGGTACGGTGTAAACAACGGGCTCGAGAAGCGCAGGCACATGCGGCATCTGCACCACGGTGACGGTGTCGCTGTCAGTGAAGCCGGCCTGTTCGTCGGCGAATACATAGAGCTGGCCGCCGCGCGCCTGCACCTCGGCCAGATTGGATCGCAGCTTTTCCAGCAGCTCGTTGTTGGGCGCGACGGTGACCACGGGCATGTCGTCGTCCACCAGCGCGAGCGGTCCGTGTTTCAGTTCGCCGGCCGCATAGGCCTCTGCGTGGATGTAGGAAATTTCCTTCAGCTTCAGTGCGCCTTCCAGCGCCACCGGATACTGCGCGCCACGCCCCAGGAAAAGCGCATGGCGTTTCTCGACGAAATGCTCGGCGACCTCGCGGATGCGCTCGTCGAGTTGCAGCACGCGGTCGATCAGCGCGGGCAACGTGTGCATGGCATCGACGAAGCTGCGCTCGGCCTCTTCGCTGGCCCCATGGCGTTTTGCCAGCACGGCCGTGAGCAGCATCAGCGCGACGAGCTGCGTGGTGAAGGCCTTGGTGGAGGCCACGCCGATCTCGGGGCCGGCCTCGGTCATGATCGCGAGTTGCGATTCGCGCACCAGCGAGGACTGCGGCACGTTGCAGATGGCGAGCGTGGCCTTGTAACCCAGCGTCTGCGCAAGACGCAGCGCAGCGAGCGTGTCTGCGGTTTCACCGGACTGCGAGATGGTGACGAAAAGCGTGTCTTTGGAGACGACGAGTTTGCGGTAGCGGAACTCGCTCGCGATCTCGACGGCGCAGGGAATTCCCACGTGTTCCTCGATCCAGTAACGCGCAACCAGCCCCGAGTGATAGCTGGTGCCACAGGCCACGATCTGCACCGCGGCGATACCGTCGAAGACCTCGTCAGCGGCAACACCCAGCGCTTGCTCCAGGATCCGCTTGCTGCCGATGCGCCCGCGCAGGGTGTTGGCAACGGCACGCGGCTGCTCGTGGATTTCCTTCAGCATGTAGTGGCGGAAGCGGCCTTTCTCCGCGGAGTCCGCATGGTCGCCCATTTGCTCGATGGCGCGCTGCGCATCACGGCCCATCGCGTCGCAGATGCGTACACCGAGCGTGGTGAGCTCCACCACGTCGCCTTCCTCGAGGAAAATCACGCGGTCGGTGACCTGACGGATCGCCATCTGGTCAGAGGCCACGAAGTGCTCACCGATGCCGATGCCCACCACAAGCGGGCTGCCTTTGCGCGCGGCCACCAGGCGGTGCGGCTCGTCGCTCGCGATCACGGCGATGGCAAAGGCGCCGTCCAGACGGGGAATGGCGCGCTTCACGGCATCGAGCAGGCTCGCGCCCTGCTGGCGCAGCTGGTCGATCAGGTGGACGATCACTTCGGTGTCGGTTTCGGAGCTGAAGACATAGCCAGCGGCGCGCAGTTCCTCGCGCAGTTCCACGTGGTTCTCGATGATGCCGTTGTGCACCAGCGCCACGCGGCCGGCACTGCGATGCGGGTGTGCATTGGCTTCAGTGGGTTTACCGTGCGTGGCCCAGCGCGTGTGGGCGATGCCGGTGGTGCCGTTCAATGGCTCGCTGTCGAGGCTCTCGCTCAAGGCCGCAACCTTGCCCACCCGGCGGGTGCAACCGATGTTGCCGCTCGCGTCGATAAGCGCAACGCCAGCTGAATCGTATCCCCGGTACTCAAGCCGGCGCAGTCCCTCGATCAGGATGCCGCTCACCTGGCGCTGCGCCACTGCTCCGACGATTCCGCACATGTTCAGGATTCCTTTTCCGGGCGCTTCCAGCCGTCGATATTTCGCTGTTTTCCTCGCGCGACGGCAAGCGTGTTTTCAGGTACAGAAGTGGTGATCACCGACCCAGCGCCGACCGTAGCGTGCGCGCCCACGGTAACGGGCGCGACCAGCGCGGTGTTCGAGCCGATGAAGGCTCCGTCGCCGATGCGTGTCTCGAATTTGTTCACGCCATCGTAATTGCAGGTGATGGTGCCGGCACCGACATTCACGTCTTCGCCCAGCACGGCATCACCCACATAGCTCAGGTGGCTGATCTTGCTGTGGGCGCCGATGTCGGCTTTTTTGGTTTCGACGAAGTTGCCGATCTTCGCGCCCTCACCCATGCGTGTGCCGGGGCGCAACCGCGCGAAGGGTCCCACGCTGCAGCCAGCGGCGATGCGGGCGCCTTCGATTACCGAGTGCGGATGGATGGTGACGCCATCACCGATCTCGACATTTTTCAGCACACAGCCTGCGCCGATGCTGACGTTACTGCCGAGGGTATTGTCGCCCTCGAAGATCACGTTGATGTCGATGCTCACATCCGCGCCGTGGCGCACGCTGCCACGGATATCGATGCGCGCCGGGTCGAGCAGAGTGACACCGGCGAGCATCAGTTGCCGTGCTCTGGCAGCCTGCGCCGCGCGCTCGAGAGTGGCGAGCTGTGCCCTATCGTTCACGCCGGCGACTTCTGTTTCACCGGAAGCGGTAACGGCTTCGACGCGCACGCCGCTGCCGGCCGCCATCGCGATGATGTCGGTCAGGTAGTACTCGCGCTGGGAGTTGTGGTTCTGCAGTTGATCAAGCCACCCGCAGAGGCGGGAAGTGGGCACGGCCATGATGCCCGTGTTGACCTCCCGGATGGCGCGCTCTGCGTCTGACGCGTCCTTGTGCTCGACGATCGCCCTGACGCTACCGTGGGCATCACGCAGGATGCGCCCATAACCGGTGGGGTCGGCAAGCTCCACGGTGAGGAGTCCGAGCGCGCCGCGTGCCGCGACGGCGAGCAAGCTTTGCAAACTCTGCTGGCCAATCAGGGGCACATCGCCGTAGAGGATAAGAGTGGTTCCACCGCCCCTGAGTGAGGGGGCCGCCTGTTGCACCGCATGGCCAGTGCCAAGTTGCTCCGCCTGCAGCACCCATCGCGCAGCGGGCGCGGTGACTGCGGTTTTCACGCGTTCTGCACCATGGCCAATCACGATGTGCAGGCCTTCGGGCCGGAGTGCGAGGGCTGCGTCGATGACGTGCTGGAGCAAGGGCTTCCCGGCCAGAGGGTGCAGAACCTTGGGTAGCGCGGATTTCATCCGGGTGCCTTGACCGGCGGCGAGGATCACGACATCGAGAGTCACGGGTAGCCCGACCTTTTTGCGAGTGGCGGTACGGTGAGCGGGAAGGATAGTTCAATTTCCTGCGAGAGGTCGTGCCGGGTCGAGGATCGGATGTGGGAGCGCGCCATGCGCGCGACTGCGTCAGAGGGCTCACGTCATGGCCCCGCACTATCCGACATTTCCTACAGACGCGGGTCGCCCTGCGCCCCTAGCCTTCCTCCAGCCCGGCACCCGCCGCGCCACCACCCACGGAAGGAATCACCGGCATGGACGCCGCACCGCTCCTCGATCCCAAGAACGACGCCGTCTTCAAGCGCCTCTTTGCCGGCGCGCCGCATCTG
>CAIXOY010000437.1 GCA_903921135.1 uncultured Gammaproteobacteria bacterium | reverse complement strand
TCGGGTGGCAACGCGGTGTACGTCGAGGCTCTCTACGAGTCCTACCTGCGTGACCCCAACGCGATCCCGGCCGTATGGCGGGATTACTTCGATCGCCTGCCGCAGGTCAACGGCACGCACGCCGACATCCCGCACTCCACGGTACAGGAACACTTCACCCTGCTCGGCCGGCAGAAGCAGCGTCCGCCCGCAGGTAGCTCGGGCGTCAGCACCGAGTACGAACGCAAACAGGTACGCGTCATCCAGCTTGTGGGTGCTTACCGCCAGCGTGGCCACCAGAAGGCGCGCCTCGACCCCCTCGGCCTGCAACAGCGTGAACGCGTTCCCGACCTCGAGCTGTCGTATTACGGCCTGTCGGAAGCCGATTTCGACACCCTGTTCCAGACCGGTTCGCTGCTGATCGGCAAGGCCGAGGCAACGCTGCGCGAGATCGTGGGCGCGCTGGAGCACACCTACAGCCGCACCATCGGTGCTGAATTCGGCCATATCGTGTCCACCGAAGAGCGCACCTGGATCGCGAGCCGCATGGAAGGCGTGCGGGGCGAGCCCCAGTACGACGCTGCCGTGAAGCGGCGCTTGCTCGAGCGCCTGAGCGCGGCAGAAGGGCTGGAGCAATTTCTGGCTGCCAGGTACCCGGGTGCCAAGCGCTTCGGTCTCGAGGGGGGCGAGAGCCTGATCCCGATGATGGACGAGCTCGTGCAGCGTGGCGGCGGTTACGGTGCGAAGGAAATCGTCGTCGGCATGGCACACCGGGGCCGTCTCGCGGTGCTCGTGAATATCTTCGGCAAGAGCCCCGCTGACCTCTTCGACGAGTTCGAGGGCAAGGCGACGTATCAGGGCTCCGGTGACGTGAAGTACCACCAGGGCTTCTCCTCGAACCTGATGACCCCCGGCGGCGAGATGCATATCGCCCTCGCGTTCAACCCCTCACACCTCGAGATCGTCGCACCGGTGGTCGAGGGCAGCGTCCGCGCCCGTCAGGATCGCCGGCGCAACGAGAGCCGCGAACAGGTCATCCCCATCATCATCCACGGCGACGCCGCTTTTGCGGGTCAGGGCGTGGTGATGGAAACCTTCCAGATGTCCCAAACGCGGGGCTACTGCACCGGTGGCACGGTACACATCGTCCTGAACAACCAGGTGGGCTTCACCACCCACCGCCGTGAGGACGCACGCTCCACCGAGTACTGCACCGACATCGCGAAGATGGTGCAGGCACCGATCTTCCACGTGAACGGTGACGATCCGGAGGCTGTTCTTTTTGTCACGCAGATGGCGATGGATTACCGCCAGCAGTTCCGCCGCGACGTGGTGATCGATCTGGTCTGCTACCGCCGTCGCGGCCACAACGAAGCCGACGAGCCCGCGGCCACGCAGCCGGTGATGTACCAGAAGATCCGCAGCCATCCGACGACGCGCGCGCTCTATGCAGAACGCCTGCTGCGCGAGGGCGTGATCACGCCGGCTGAAGACAAGGCCGAGGTTGACGGTTTCCGCAAGGCGCTCGAGTCCGGACAGCAGGTGGCGCGCAACGTCGTCACGCAGCCGAATACCTCGCTTTATGTGGATTGGCGGCCCTATATCGGCCACTCCAGCACGCTGCAGGCGGATACTCGCTTGCCGCTCGCCCGGCTGAAGGAGATCGGAGCGGCGATGTGCCGCGTGCCCGATGGTTTCCCGCTGCAGCGGCAGGTCCAGAAGATCTACGAAGACCGTCGTCTCATGGCAACGGCAGCTACGCCGGTCAACTGGGGTTTCGCGGAACTGCTCGCCTACGCAACCCTCCTTGAGGAGGGCTACCCGGTGCGCCTCACCGGGCAGGACGTGGGCCGTGGCACCTTCTCGCACCGTCATGCGGTACTCCACAGCCAGAAAGACGGTGGCACCTGGGTGCCGCTGCAGAACCTGCGCGATGGTCAGCCCCGCTTCCACATCTACGATTCGCTGCTCTCGGAACTGGCGGTGCTCGGCTTCGAATACGGCTACGCCACCACCAAGCCGAACGCCCTGATCATCTGGGAGGCGCAGTTCGGTGACTTCGCCAATGGCGCGCAGATCGTCATCGACCAGTTCCTCACGAGCGGCGAGATCAAGTGGGCACGGCTCTGCGGCCTGACACTGCTGTTGCCGCACGGCTACGAGGGGCAGGGGCCCGAGCACTCCTCGGCCCGGCTTGAGCGTTTCCTGCAGTTGTGCGCGGAGCACAACATTCAGGTGTGCGTGCCCACCACACCCGCGCAGATCTATCACCTCTTGCGCCGCCAGATGGTTCGGCCGCTGCGCAAGCCGCTCATCGCCTTCACGCCGAAGAGCCTGCTGCGTCACAAGGACGCGGTTTCCAGCCTCGAGGAACTTGCGAACGGCGGCTTCCGTCACGTGA
Organism: uncultured Gammaproteobacteria bacterium; assembly: GCA_903921135.1. Lineage (GTDB taxonomy): Bacteria > Pseudomonadota > Gammaproteobacteria > Pseudomonadales > UBA5518 > UBA5518. The sequence continues at coordinate 4,267 of CAIXOY010000437.1, read as the reverse complement.
TCGGCGAGGTTGATCCGCAGGACGCCGATCGCGTAACGCGCGTGGTCATCTGCAGTGGCAAGGTCTATTACGAGTTGCGCGACATGCGCAACGAGCGTGGCCTCGATCACGTGGCCATCCTGCGGCTCGAACAGGTCTATCCGTTCCCGCAGCAGGAACTGCAGGACATGATCGCGCCCTACCGCAACCTCCTCGAGGTCACCTGGTGCCAGGAGGAGCCGCAGAACCAGGGCGTGTGGTTCTCCAGCCAGCACCGCATGCGGCAGGTCGTGCGCAACCACAACCGCGATCTTTATCTCGAATACGCAGGCCGCGAATCCTCTGCCGCACCGGCGGCGGGTTACAACGCTCTGCACCTCGCACAGCAGGAGAAATTGCTGCGCGATGCGCTGGGTATCGGCGAGCCACGCTGGCCGAATGCCTGAACGAAGGAACGCTTCCGAGGACACAGAATGAGCATCGACATCAAGGCTCCGCAGTTTCCCGAGTCCATTGCCGAGGGCACCGTCGCGACATGGCACCGCCGCCCCGGCGAGGCCTGCAAGCGTGACGAAGTACTCGTGGACATCGAGACCGACAAGGTAGTGATGGAGGTGGTGGCGCCCGACGACGGCACGCTCGCCGAGATCACCGCAGATACCGGCGCCACTGTGCAGAGCCAGCAACTGATCGGGCGCTTTGTCGTTGGCGCAGTGGTGGCGCCCGAGGCTGGCGTCACGACCGCGGCGCCGGCCGCGGACCCGGGCGCGGACGCGCCGCTCAGCCCTGCGGCCCGCCAACTGGCGGCTGAACATGGCGTGGACCCCACCTCCGTGAAGGGGAGCGGCAAAGGCGGTCGCGTCACCAAGGAGGACGTGGTGTCGCACGTGGCCCGCGCTGCGGCTGCAACGCCCGCAGCAACGGCTGCAGTGGACGCTCCGCGCGCAGCAACCATGCCCTCCACGCCTGCGGCCGCACTGGCCGCCCGGCCAAGCGGTGACAGGCCGGAACGCCGCGTACCGATGACACGTCTGCGCGCGCGTGTCGCCGAGCGCCTGCTCGACGCCTCACGCAACACCGCCATGCTCACCACCTTCAACGAGGTGAACATGCAGCCGGTGATGGACCTGCGCGCCAAGTTCAAGGACGCCTTCGAGAAACGCCACAACGGCACCCGGCTGGGCTTCATGGGCTTCTTCGTGCGCGCGAGCGTGGAAGCGCTGAAGCGTTACCCGGTGGTGAACGCCTCCATCGACGGCAATGACGTGGTTTACCACGGTTACCAGGATATCGGCGTCGCCGTCTCCAGCGATCGCGGCCTCGTGGTGCCGGTTCTGCGTGACGCGGACACCATGAGCATCGCCGACGTGGAGCAGAAAATCCGCGAGTTCGGCATCAAGGCGAAGGACGGCAAACTCGGTATCGAAGACATGCTGGGCGGCACCTTCACCATCACCAACGGTGGCGTGTTCGGTTCGCTGATGTCCACGCCCATCCTGAACCCGCCGCAGACGGGCATCCTGGGCATGCACAAGATCCAGGAGCGTCCGGTGGTCGAGAACGGGCAGATCGTGATCCGCCCCATGATGTACCTTGCGCTCTCCTACGATCATCGCCTGATCGATGGCAAGGACGCGGTGCAGTTCCTGGTCGCGGTGAAGGACATGATCGAAGATCCTGCCCGCATCCTGCTGGACGTCTGAGGCCTGTCAGAGGAGTACACAAAGATGGCACAGCAATTCGACGTAGTGGTGATCGGCGCCGGCCCCGGCGGCTACGTGGCGGCGATCCGCTGCGCGCAACTCGGGCTTAAAACGGCCTGCATCGAGAAATGGCAGGACGACAAGGGCAAAGCCGTGTACGGCGGCACCTGCCTGAACGTGGGCTGCATTCCCTCCAAGGCACTGCTCGACAGTTCCCACCGCTATCACGATGCGGCGCACGGTCTGTCGGTGCACGGCATCACCACAGGCGCGGTGTCGATGGACATCGAGGCCATGATGGGGCGCAAGCGCCAGATCGTCTCGCAACTCACCGGGGGCATCGCAGGGCTCTTCAAGGCTAATGGTGTCACGGCGCTCACCGGCACCGGGCGGCTGTTGGCCGGGCGCAAGGTCGAGTTCACGCCACCCGGCGGCGCGGCGGAAGTGATCGAGGCCGGCAGCGTGATCCTCGCCACGGGCTCGACGCCTATCGAGATCCCGCCCGCGAAGTTCGACGGCGAACGCATCGTCGATTCCACCGGGGCGTTGGAGTTCTCCGAAGTACCCAAGCGTCTGGGCGTGGTGGGCGCGGGTGTCATCGGTCTGGAACTGGGCAGCGTCTGGGCCCGTCTGGGCGCCGAGGTCGTGGTCATCGAGGCGCTGCCGGAGTTCCTGATGATGGTCGACCAGCAGGTCTCGAAGGAGGCCTACAAGCTTTTCACCAAGCAGCAGGGGCTCGATATCCGTCTGAACGCCCGCGTCACAGGCACCAGCGTGGCTGATGGGAGCGTGAAGGTCACCTATCTCGAGGGCGAGGCCGAGAAGCACGAGAGCTTCGACCGCCTGATCGTCGCCGTGGGCCGGCGCCCTGTCACCAAGGGTCTTCTCGCGGCCGATTCCGGCGTGAACCTGGACGAGCGCGGCTTCGTGCACGTCAACGATTTCTGCCAGACCGACATGCCGGGCGTCTTCGCCGTGGGCGACATCGTCCGCGGACCCATGCTGGCCCACAAGGCGATGGAAGAGGGCGTTATGGTCGCCGAGCGCATCGCCGGCCGGAAGACGCAACTCAATTACGATTGCATCCCTTCGATCATCTACACTCATCCCGAAATCGCGTGGGTGGGCCTGAACGAACAGCAACTCAAGGCAGCCGGCACGCCCTATGCCGCGGGGGTCTTCCCCTTCGTGGCGAGCGGTCGCGCCATGGCGGCAAACGATACGGCGGGCTTGGTCAAGGTCCTCCGCCACGAAGAGACCGACCGCATTCTCGGTTGCCACATCATCGGGCCGAGCGCGGCTGATCTGGTCCAGCAGATCGTCATCGCGATGGAATTCGGTGCCAGCGCCGAGGACATCGCGCTCATCGTATTCGGGCACCCCTCCCTGTCTGAGGGGGTGCACGAAGCCGTGCTTGCATCCCTGGGGCATGCGATCCATGTCCCGAACCGCAAGAAGAAGTAGAGTGCTACACTCGCCACGCGATTGGCTTGCCTGATCCCCAAACCAACCAGAACCACACAGGAAAACGACACATGCGCCTTGTATCCAAGCATCTTCCCCTCGCCGTTGCCGCTCTCTCGCTGGCATTGCTCTCCGGTTGCGCATGCAGCCCCGAAGAAGCGCCGGCCGCAGAGCCTGTTGCCGCTGCGCCCGCAGCCGAACCCGCACCCGCGCCTGCGCCGGCTCCCGAGACGATCACGCTGAGCGGAGACGCGCTGTTCGACTTCGACAAATCCACGCTGCGTCCCGACGCTGTTGCTGCGCTCGACACCACCGTCCAGAAGTACAAGGGCGCATCGCTCAAGTCGATGAGCATCGTCGGCCATACCGACAGCAAGGGCAGTGATGCCTACAACCAGGCGCTGTCCGAGCGTCGCGCGGCCTCGGTACGTGACTACCTGATGGCGCAAGGTCTGGACGGTTCGAAGATCTCGACCGCCGGACGTGGTGAGTCCGAGCCGGCTGCCACCAACGATACAGCGGACGGTCGCCAGCAGAACCGCCGCGTTGCCATCACGGCCGAACTGCAGCGCTGATTTCCCGCCTTGCCTGCTCCGGCCCTGTGCATGCCGCGCGGGGCCGGAGCCATCTCCCGCACCACCAAGCCAGATCCCACGTAGATTCCTGCCACGTTTTCGGGTCACGGTGAGGGCCTGAGGAGCGGCAGCCCTGCGCCACGCGTGCCTCGTAACCGGCGCTGAATCAGGTTTTTTCGATGGACCGTCCAAGCGCTTCCCGCAACTGCAGGATGCTCACCGGCTTGGCGAGATAGTCGTCCATCCCGGGGGCCAGGCATTTCTCCCGGTCTCCAGCCAGCGCGTTTGCCGTGAGCGCGATGATGCGCAATTCCCTGCCTTGCGGGTCGAGTTTGCGGATGGCACGAGTTGCGTCATAGCCGTTCATCACCGGCATCTGGCAATCCATCAAGATGACCTGGTAGTTTTTGCCCGCGAGCACTTCGAGTGCCTTCGCGCCGTCCTCGGCGAGATCGGCTTCGATGCCGAGGTTGCGCAGCATCGAGCGGATCACGATCTGGTTCGCGGGGTTGTCTTCGACCAGCAGCAATCGACCGCTCAGTTGCT
>CAIXOY010000436.1 GCA_903921135.1 uncultured Gammaproteobacteria bacterium | reverse complement strand
GCGTTCGGCCTGATGCTGCTGCGCGCGGGCGAAGTGGACGCCGCCGCCTCGCCCTTGCAGCAGGCGGTTGCGCTCGCCCCCGCACAGCCTGCCTTCCGGATGAACCTCGCCGAGTTCCACGCCCGCCGGGGCGATGTGGCCAGTGCTCTCGCGCTCGTCGAACCCATTGCGGCCGCACAAACGGATGCCTGGTGGGCCTGGGAGCGCCTGGGCGAACTGCAGGCCGCGCAGCGCGAGTTCGGCGCGGCGCGCGCGGCCTTTGCCCGTGCGCTCGCACTGCGACCCGCCGATCCGGCGATCCTCTACAAACTCGCGCGCGCCGAGTGCGATTGCGGACATCCCGCAGCGGCGGAGCCTCTGTTGCGCGAGGCGGATGCGCGTGCGCCCGGGCACGCGTCGGTGATGGGTCTGCAGGCGGAACTGCTCGCCGCGCGTGCCGGCTGGGGCGCGCTGGAAGCACATGCGCGGCGCTGGCTCGCGCTCTCGCCGGGGCACGGCATGGCCTTGCGCTGGCTCTCCCGGGCGCAGTGGGAAAGCGGTTTCCTGCAGGACGCGCTCGATAACTGGCAGGCCGCGCTGCGCGCCGGCCCGCGTGATGTGGCGGGGCTGGCGACGCTTGCGCGGCTGGCACTGCTCGCGCTCGACGCGGATGTCGCCGCGGCTGCGCTGGACGAGGCGGAAACACGCGAGCCCGGTGCCGTGGCCTTGCTGCAGGGCCGCGCCGTGCTCGCGATGTACCGGGGCGAGGTCGACGTGGCGGAGCACTGCGCAAGGCGCGCGCTGGCGCAAGATCCGCAGGACGTGTCGGCGTGGAAAACACTGGTACAGCTGCGCGGCGGGCGTCTCGCTGCGGCAGAGGTCGAGGCGCTCCGCGGGCTCGCGCAATCCGGCGCGCTCGATGACCGGGACCGCGCCTCGGCGGGCTTTGCGCTGGGCGACTGTCTGGATGCCGCGGGGCGTTATGCAGAGGCTTTCGATGCGTGGGCGCAGGCGAACGCACTGCAGGCCGCGCGCGGCGCACGCGAAGGGCTTGCGTACAGTGCCGCTGTGCGTGAGCGCGAGGCCGACGCGGTCATCGCCGCGTTTTCATCACAGCATGAGGATGCGGGCATACCACCGGGGCCGCTGCGGCCCGTCTTCATCGTCGGCATGCCGCGCTCCGGCACGACGCTGCTCGAGAGCGTGCTGGCCGGGCACCCGGCCGTGCTCCCCTGCGGAGAGCGCCAGGCCATGCGCAGCATCATGCGCGAGTGCATGGCGCTCGGGCGCGAACCGCGCGTCGATGAACTCGCCCGTTGGCGCGAAGAGTATTTCCGCGGCATTTCCGCCAGTGGCGCGCGGCAGGTGCTCGTCGACAAGAATCCGTGGAATGCCGACGCTGTGGGCCTCATCGTGCGGCTCTTCCCCGAGGCCTGCGTCCTGCATCTGGTGCGTGACGCGGACGAGACCGCGCTTTCGATCTTCCGCAACGAGTTTCCCAAGTTCGCGAGTTTCTCCAACCGTCTCGAAGACATTGCACACTACCGCAGCCAGGTCGAGCGGCTGATGCGGCACTGGGATGCCGTGCTCCCTGGCCGTGTGCTGCTCCTCCGGCACGAAGAACTGGTGGCCGATTTCGATCGCCTCGCGCCGGCGGTGCTGGCACATTGCGGGCTGGCGTGGGACGAAGGCTGCCGGGATTTCGCGCGTCCCGGTCGGGCGATCGCCACCTTGAGTACCGTGCAGGTGCGCCAGCCGCTCGGGAGCGTGCGCGGGCGAGCGGCGCATTACCGTGAGTTCCTTCCTTGAGGGTCAGGCATGTACACACTCTGGATCGCCAACAAGAACTACTCCTCGTGGTCACTCCGGCCGTGGGCGCTGATGCGCGTGCTGGACATCGCCTTCGAGGAGCAACTGCGCCCGTTCGGGGATCTGTGCGAAGACGGCAGGGGTTTTCGTGGTTTCTCCCCCACCGGGAAAGTACCCTGCCTGCATGATGGCGCGACTGTCGTCTGGGATTCCCTCGCCATCGCGGAATACCTCGCGGAGCGTCACGCGGGGGTGTGGCCCGCGGATCCGGCGGCGCGCGCGTGGGCGCGCTGCGCGGCGGCAGAAATGCACTCGGGCTTCGGGGCGCTGCGCAATATCTGCAGCATGAACTGTGGGGTGCGGATCCGGCTGCACGAGGTTTCGGATGCGCTGAAAGCCGATCTCGCCCGGCTAGAGGAGTTGTGGGTCGACGGTTTGGTGCGCCATGGCGGGCCGTGGCTGGGCGGCGCGGGCTTCGGAGCGGTGGATGCCTTTTTCGCGCCGGTGGCCTTCCGCATCCGCACCTACGATCTGCAGCTCGGCCTCACGGCACGCGCCTATGCTGATCGGCTGCTCGCCTTGCCCGCGATGCGTGAGTGGGACGCGGCCGGTCTTGCGGAGACCTGGCGCGATGCCGCCCACGAGGAGGAAATCCCGCTGGTCGGCGTGCTCACGCAGGACCTGCGCGCGGTCTGATGCTCGTCGGGGGCATGGCCCCCTCCCACAAGGCTTCGGTCGGGGGTATGGCCCCCTCCTACAAGGCTTCGGTCGGGCGCTCCAGACCTCTCTGGTGTGGGAGCGCGCCATGCGCGCGACAGCAGCGATGAGACGGTTAGCCGCGCACTTTGGGCAGCCCACCGGCCGCGTCGATGAGCAGTGATAGCAACTCGTCCCACGGGTCGGCGGCTTCCATGCCCTTCACGCTGCGATCCACGCGCGTTGCACGCAGCAGCAGGCGGTGCAGGCCGCGCGCGCCCAGCCTTCGCACGGCCGCCGCGTAGTGCCGCTTCGCGCCTCCGCGCTGGGATTCCGCGGCCCGTTCCAGCGGTTCACCGCCCGCATGGCGCTCGGCAATCGCCAGGAGCTTGCGGATTTCCCACCCCAGGGCACCGAGGATCGCGAGTGGTTCTTCGCCCTCCGCACGCAGCCCGGTCAGCGTGCGCGCCGCGGCAGCGTGATCGCCCTCGAAGGCGCGGTCGCACAGATCGAAGGCTGTATAGCGCGCGCTGTCGGTGACCACGCCCGCCAGCGTGCGAGCATCCAGCGGGCCGGGTTCGGCAAGGAGCTTGAGTTTCTCGATTTCCTGGCGCGCCGCGAGCAGATTGCCCTCGACCCGCTCGGCCAGCATGCGCAGCGCCTCCTGATCCGGGCGGAAACCGGCGGCCTCCAGCCGTTGCCGCAACCAGCCGGGCAGGTCGCCACGGCGCATCGGCCACGCACGCACGCTGACGCCCGCCTGATCGAGCGCCTTGAACCAGGCGGCTTTCTCGGTATCGCGATCGCTCGCGCCCAGATGCACCGCGACCACCGTGTCGGGGGAAGGATGCGCCGCGATCTCGCGCAGCACGGCTCCCCCTTCAGTGCCGGGCTTTCCGGTGGGGATGCGAATCTCGAGGAGTTTGCGGTCGCCGAAGAGCGACATGCCCGCACAGGCGGCGCTCACCCGTGACCAGTCGAAGCCGGGCTCGACGTCCAGCACCTCGCGCTCGCTGAAACCCTGCGCACGTGCCGCTGAACGCAGCGCGTCCTCGCACTCGAGCAGCGGCAGCAGTTCATCGCCGTAGAACACGTGGAAAGGCGCGATCCCTCGTTGCAGCGCGCGGGCGTATTCCTCGGTGCGCACGCGCATCGTTCAGCGCGCCAGCATCTTCGCGTCGATGCGCCCGAGCTGCCGGAACAGCTGGCCGACGAGGCTTTCCTGCAGTTCCTGCCGGATGATTTTCTCCTCGTCGAATTTGGCGATCACGCTGTTCGGGTCGTAGGCGTAGACGCGGCTTGCGCTCAGCACGCGCGGCCCGAAGACCGTGTCGCCGTTGCCGTTGCGCAGTTCGAACTGCATGTCGAGGCGCATCTCCTGCTCGGCGCTGCGGGCGCCGCGGTCCAGCGCGACATTTCGCAGCGTGGGCTGGGGTGTGGTGGCGTGCAGCGAGTACGTTCCGGCACGCTCCACCACCTTGACGCCCGACAGAGTCAGCGATCGCTCCAGCCGCGCGACGAAGCGGGGCTCCGGCGGTGTGACCACCAGCTGGATCTCTTCCAGTTCCGGCGGCAACTGCTGCGCTCCGCGTGGCTGCCAGCCGCAGGCGGCCAGCGCAAGTGACACGGTAAAGAGCAGGATCAGCCGCGTATTCATGGCCTCAGCCCACCACTATGTTCACGAGTTTTCCGGGTACCACGATGAGCTTGCGTACCGGCTTGCCTTCGATGAAGCGCTGCACGTTCTCGTCGGCGAGGGCGAGCGCCTCGAGCGCTTCGCGGCTCGCGTCGCTCGGTGCCTGCAGACGGCCGCGGAGTTTGCCGTTCACCTGCAGCACCAGTTCGTAGCTCGCGCGGCTGAGCGCGGATTCGTCCACGGCCGGCCACGGGGCGTCGATGACCGCTCCTGTGTGGCCCAGAGCCTGCCACAGCGCGTGCGCGGCGTGCGGGATCACGGGGGCAAGGAGCAGCACGGCGGCTTCGAGTGCCTCGCGCTCCACAGCCACGCCCTCGGGGCTCGAGCTGTCTGCCGATTTCCCTATCTCGTTCAGCAGTTCCATCACGGCCGCGATCGCCGTGTTGAAGGTCTGGCGGCGTGCGTAGTCGTCGCTCACCTTGGCGATGGTTTCGTGGGTTTTGCGGCGCAGGCCCTTTTGCTGTTCGCTCAGGGTGTCCGCCTGGAGGAGCGTCGCAGAAATTGGGGTCAGACCCCATTTTC
>CAIXOY010000435.1 GCA_903921135.1 uncultured Gammaproteobacteria bacterium | reverse complement strand
GCCACGGGTCCCAGCCCCGCATGACGATAACCATCGACCACGGCGTACAGATCGACCAAGCCGTCATGAAGATTTCCACTTCGCAGGCAAGAGCCGTAGAAGAGCAGGTATCGCAGCGCATCACCGTGGCGCTGCCGCAGCACCGTCAGCAGTGCATCAATCGCGGCGTCTGCTCGGGCATCGCCCTCGAATAGCGGGCCGAATCCGCTCATTATCAGACTCGCAGGAAACGGGCATCGCCCGCCGTGTAGATGCAGAGCGGGGAGTCCGCTTTTTCCGCGATATGCAGTTCCCCGTCCATCGTGTAGCTTCCGTTAAAGCCGAGCAGCAGCGTTTCTGTGTTTGCGCTGTGGTATCCGCCATCATCGGCGTGCACGGGTGCTCTGCCCGCAAGTATGGACGGCAACGCACGGGCGAAGCCCCGCGCCCCGCGCTCTATCGCGGTAATCCTGAGTGCACCGGTCTCCTGTCCCCAGAACGGATGGATCCCCAGGAAAAGTCGCTCGAGCGTGCTGACGGTGAGAAGCGTGAAGTCCGCGTCGACAGGTGTTGCTCCCGGCAGTTGCAGTCGCATCCGTACCGGCCTGGCAAAGCGCTCGTGGCCACGCAGCATGCCCCAGAGAGTCCGGACCATCGCCACTCCGGAACTGTATTCGCTTCGCATGCCCCGCGAGCGAACCGACTCCTGCCAGTACTCGATGCCCGTCACCACTGCGCCCGCACCGAACACCAGGCCGCAACCGAGCACCTGTCCGCGTGCTCCGCGCACGCCGATGACCGGTCTGCTGAGCTCTCTTCCCTTGAGCTTGCCGTTGCGCCAGGCGAGCAATCGGAGCAGTGCCGTGTCGAGTCTCCCGCGGATGCCCACATCCCCCACGGTCACGTTGGTCGTGCCGCCAGGCAGCGCACACAGCAGGGGCGGGGAGGAGAACGGAGAGTCGCCTGACAGCAGGCAGCCCAACACCAGGGCGACGCTGCCATCGCCTCCGTTCACGGCCACCACCTCGATGTCAGCTTGGGCCATGCGCCGCAAGGCGAGGGGAATGTCCGAAACGTCGGGCGTGATCTCGTGGTGTACGCCGCCTGCCGCGGTGACAATATTCTGCAGGTGTCCGAGCATGCGTCGGTTGCGGCCGCTGTGCGGGTTGCTGAGCAGGCCGATCCGCGTGCTGATCATCGGCACCCATCCCGCAGGCTTGCCCCGGTCAGCGTTACAGCCACAGAACCCACGCGCATCCACTCGCCTGTGATCCGGAGCGGCAGACCCGTCTCGAGGTCTATCAGCAGTGCTACCTCTCCCTCCAGTTCCAACAGACTGAATGTCTCGTTTCCTTCCACGTTACCGATGGGGTGAGGCCGCAAGTCGACCCTGCGCACTGCCCGCTGTCCGGTCACAACCCGAGTTCCTGCGCGGGTTTGCAGGCTGAACTCTGCGTTCAGGATTTCCTGCTCTCGCGATTCGAGCATCACGCGATACAAACCGGTATCGACCAGCACGATGTGGTCGATCTTCCCGGTCTGCGGGCGACGTGCCAGCGAGGATGCGCGCTCCAGCAGCATGAGCGGCGTGATCACGGGGTTCCGGCCTGCCTCGGGCGGGTAGGAAACAAGGGTGGCGGAGCGAAGCGGCCAGACGTCGGGCGATGCGTCTTCTGCGCCGGCGTCTGGCGCGCGGCGCTCTCTCCATACGGCTCCCTGCAGGAACCGGTGAGTCTTCAGGCGGCTGTCGCGTCCATAGCCCGTGCGCCGGCTCTGCAAGGCTGTGCCGCGCTGCGGGTCTATCCAGACCTGTAACTCCCCATGACTGCGCATGGCCCTGAACCGGGCGCTGATCACCGAGACGGTGTCGCCGCCAGGCTGAAGGTAGGTCCGCTCTGGCGACTGCATCAGCGCTTTCAGCGCCTCTTGTGCGGGGATGCGGGTGAAATCAAGGGTGGTTGATGCCGCCGCCCAATCGTTCCCTGCCTCGAAGACGAGTTGCTCCCAGCAGGTCGAAGGCTCGACACGAGCGGCCGCCAGGCACGGCAGTGCCAGGAGTGTGGCGATCGTGCAGAGGGCCGTCAGGCGGTAAGAAGGAGTGCTTCGCATACGCCGGGAATCGTGTCCCGCGCGCGCCCTCCACGCCACTCGCAAAAGTACCCAAAGCGCCCTAGGGCGTCGACAGGCGCACGGTGCCGTCGTATCCATCGAGCCTCAGGTAGTCTCCGGTTTTGAGGACGCGCGTACCGCT
>CAIXOY010000434.1 GCA_903921135.1 uncultured Gammaproteobacteria bacterium | reverse complement strand
GGCAACCTCGAGAGTTATCTGCGCTTCGAGGACTCGGGCACAGGCGGCACACTGCTCAAGATCAGCCACGAGGGCGCCTTCACCGGTGATGCGGCACACGACGCGGGCGTGAGTTACCAGAGCATCGACCTGCAGCACGTCGACTTCAGCAGCCTGGGCGGCAGCCAGCAGCAGATCATCGACAACCTGCTCGGCAGCGGTAAACTCATCACCGAGTGAAACGTGCCACTCCCCGGCAGTGTGTGCCGGGGAGGGGCCAACGCCCTGCCGGAGCCCGCACATGAGCCACTACGTGAAGAGGAACTCGCAGGGAATCGTGGTCGCGGTCAGTGTTGAACCGCTCGAGGGTTTCGAGCTTGCGACAGCCGGAGCAGAGGAACTGGCGCGCCACATGGCCGAGAGCACCTCTGCCCAGAACCCTTTCGAGGAGTCGGATCGCGACGTGGTCCGGGTACTCGACGACCTGATCAATCTGCTGGTCGAGAAAAACACGATCCGGTTCACAGACCTGCCGCTTGCGGCACAGCGCAAGCTTCTGGAACGCAAAGGTCTTCGCCGCGGAGGCTCCCACCTCGGCCTGCTCGGCGAGGACTCCTCCCTCTTTTGATCGTCGGCCTCCTCAGGCGCTGCCAGTACCCGCCGTGACGGCAGGCCCCGTGACACCGTCAAAGCCGAGTTCGCGCAGACTGCGGATTTCAGCATCCGTGCGGGCACCTTCACCTATCGCGCGCATGCCGATCGAGTGGGCGATGATCGCAAGGCCCCGCAGAAACACCTGGTTCGCGGCGTTCTGCTCGACGCACTGCACGAAAGACGCGTCGATCTTCATGTAATCGAGTCCCAGGTCGTGCAGCTCGCCGATGCGGGAGACCTCGTGACCTACATGCTCGATTCCGAGACGGCAACCCGAGGGCTTGAAGAGCGCACAGAGAACACGGAACTGCTCGAGATTCTGGAACACCCCGTGCTCCGGCACCTCCAGCCAGAGTCGCCCGGACACCGAAGGCTCTGCCGCCAGAAGACCGGCGATGCGGTGCAGGACCAGAGGATCTCCCATGGCCTGCGCCGAGAGATTCACGCACAGCGCATCGGAGCCCGCGCGCAAGCGCTCGAGCGCGAGGCCAACCACAACCTCATCAAGCCGCGGACCAAAGCCGAGTCTCGACACCCACGGCATGAACTCACCGGCTGCGAGCCAGTCACCGTCCGGGGACGTGCGAAGCCGCGCGACGCACTCCCCGTGCAAAAGGCCGCCAGCCGCGTCGATCACGGGGAAACTGAGGAGCTTCACGTTATCGCCAGACAACGCGACATCGAGCGATCTGCGCCAGTGCGCCAGATCGCCACCGGCTGCTTTCGCACCAGAGGGAACATTGCCCGCGACCGCAAGCTGCACCTCGCCCCCACCGGCGGCGGCGGCTGCGAGCGCGGCATCGAGCCTCGAGAGCACATCCCCGGGCTTCTCGCCGAAGTGGTAAGCCGTCGCGGCGGTGGGCATATGGCAGACCTGCGAGATCTGGAGTTCGCGGGAGATCATCGCCATGGAGCCGTGCACGGCCCGGGCAAGTGCCTGCGCGTCGGCAGCACCCGGCGCCAACACGGCAAAGTCCGAGCCGTTCAACCGTCCGAAGTCCCACTCCTCACCCTCTGGCGCCATCGCGCGCAAGGAGTCGGCGAAACGCCGGATGAGACCGTCCATCACGGCCCAGCCAACGCTGCGGTTGAGTTCGTTCAGGTCGAGGATCCGCGCGATGAGCAGCGCCCCCTCGGAACTCGCATCATCACGCTGGAGCACGGATTGGACCCGCGCAACGAAATGCCCGCGATTCAGCAACCCGGAGACCTGATCGTAATGCGCCTCGCGCCGGAGGCTGTCGAGGCGCTGGGACTCCTCCTCGAGCATCTGGCGCACGCGCTTCGCGAGCAGGTTCATGGACCGGACCACCGTCTGGAACTCCAGAGTGCCGGGCTCGCGGGTCGTGATGAACCTGCGCGCGCCGATGGCCTCGGCCTGTGTGACGACATCGTCCAGCGGTCGCAGGATCACGCGCAGCAACAACGTGCCCGCCAGACCGGCCAGCAGTGATGCTGCGAGGAACCAGCCGAGGAGCCGTGTGCTGCCTGCCCACAGCGAGGAGTATGCAAAGCGCGTGTGGCTTGCGATCTCGAGTGTCCCGAACTGCTTCCAGCCGTCCTGAACCTGCGCCACCCCGGGTGCAACCTCGATGTGCAGCAGACGACGGAACCAGGCAGGGGCCCCGGGTTCGAGCGCGTCGCTGATGTGCTCGTCGATCACCTCGCCCCGGGGGCCGGTGAGGCGGATCCGCTCGTAGTTGCCAAGATCGAACTGGGACGAGAGCAGCAACCCGATCTCCACCGGGTCCTTGGGCATCGACCCCAGCACTGATGCGAGGGAGTTGGCATTGTCGAGATTCTTGAGGGCGAGTTGCTCCTCAAGGTAACTCTTGGCGGAGATGCTGCTCACAAGGAAGCTCCCGCCGAACGCGATCAGCATCAACAGCGCAATGGCGAGCCAAAGCTGCTTGATAAGGGACATTCCGTCTTCCTCCGTAAGCTTCACGCTGTCGCGTGGCATCAGTTTAGGCCGTCCGCCGACATCCGGCTGAGCAGATCTCTCCACCGCGACAGGCGTGCATTGGGATCAGCGGCAGAAGGGCCGCGCGAACCCGCCACCCAGAGCCCCTGGCTGTTGAAGCCGAACACGGGCCTCAGATCCGGGCGCCGGGAAGCCGGGCGCAATTCGCTGACGAGGTTGTCGAGCACCAGAGGCTCCCCGTCGGGGGTCGGGTAATAGGCAAGCACCATGTGCGCCTGACTGATGCCACTGCCAGGGAGCCCGAGTTCGGCACGCACGTACGTGATGCGCAGTTTTTCGATGGGCACACCTAGCAGCCCAAGCGTCACGTACTTGCCGATGCTGTAGTCCTCGCAGTCACCCTCGCCACGGCCCAGGGTTTCGAGCGGGGTTGCCCAGTAATCAGCCTGCTTCCAGACGATCTTGTCGTCCTCGAAAAGGACGTTGTTATTGAAGAACGCGTTGACCATCTCGAGGCGCTCTCGCTCCGGGAGCGGTTTGCCGGCCTCGATCATGGCCCGCCACGCCCGAAGAGTTTCTTCTGCGTTGCTTCCATAGCGCTGGCCCGCCAACAGCACCACGCGGTCGAGATCCGGCGCAGCAGCGGCAAAGACCGCAAGGAAACCCAGGAACAGCGCAATACGGGCGCCCACGGGTCGGCGCCCGGGCAGGGGACGGTACGACAGGAATCTCATGTTTTGCCCGGCAGGAGCCGGGCATGGCGGCACATCATGGACGCAATCCGGCTGGCTAAGACCCGAGGCTGCCGATATAGTTGATCGGTCCGCTAACGGCCGACACACAACGGTCCAAGTATCAGGGACGCCTCTGTGATGTTCAAGAAAACGCTATGTATCGCCATATGGGCGGCCTCTTTGTCGGTGACAGCGCAAGAGAGCGCGGTCTCGGGCACCGCGGCAACACTGGTCGAGGCGGCGCGCAAGAGCGTGCTCGAGAACCCGGAAGTCCTCGCGGCATGGCACGAATACGAGGCGGCATCTGAACAGACCCTCGTCGCGAAAGGCGGATATCTGCCGCGCGTGGATCTCGAGGCGGGTGTGGGCCGGGAACGCATCGATGACCCCCGCTTCGCCGAGAACACCTTCAGCCGGGATCGTGTCTCGGTCTCGCTCAGCCAGATGCTGTTTGACGGTTTCCGCACCCGCAATGAGGTGCGTCGATTGAACCACGCCGTACGCACACGCTACTACGAAGTCCTCGAGGCCTCTGAGCAGGCAGCCGCAGAGACGGCACGTGCGTACCACGACGTGCTGCGTCACCGTAGCCTTGTCGATCTCTCCGAAGAGAACTACGCGACCCACCGCATGATCTACGACCAGATCGAGCGGCGCGTTCGCGCAGGGGTCAGTCGCCGGGTTGATCTGGAGCAGGCCTCGGGACGCCTCGCGCTGTCGGAGTCGAACCTGCTCACCGACGCTACCAACCTCCATGATGTGAGCATGCGCTACCAGCGCGTTGTCGGCGAGACACCCGCGCTAACGCTCGCAGAACCCGAGATAGCCGCGGGCCTGGTACCTGCTTCGATCAAGGAAACCCTGCAGGCGGCCTACCAGAACAGCCCGCTGATGAATGCCGCCATCGCCAATATGTGGTCAGCCGAGGCTGCAACAGACGTCGCGAAAGCCGCCTACCTGCCCCGCTTTGACCTGCAGGCACGCCAGGACGTCTGGCACGACAAAGACGATATCGAAGGGCGTTATGAAGAAGGCATCATCGAACTCGTGATGCGCTACAACCTCTTCAATGGCGGGTCCGACTCCGCAGAGAAGCGTCGCCTCATCGAAAAGACCTACCAGGCTCTGGATATCCGCAACAAGACCTGCCGTGACATCCGGCAGGACGTCAGCATCGCGTGGAACAACACGCGCCGCCTCGAGGAACAGATGACCTACCTGGACAGGCATCAACTCGCCATCGAGAAAGCCCGCGAGGCCTACAAGCGCCAGTTCGATATTGGTCAGCGGACCTTGCTGGACATACTCGACACCGAGAACGAGTACTACGAAGCCCGCAGGGCGTATCTCAACGCCGAGCGCGACCACGCAATATCCTACGCCCGCACACTCGCCGGCAGCGGAAAGCTGGTGTCGTCACTGGGGCTTGGCACGGACCTGCACGTGATGGAACTGCCGCCCGGCTATGACGCGGCCAATCCGGATATGTATGCGGTCTGCCCGCAGGAATCAGACGCGGCGATGTCGGTAGACAAAGACAAGATCTTCCGTGATGCCATGCAGAAGCGCGGCTATCTGCAGCCCTCTACGAGCACGCCCGCAGCCGAGGGTCCGCTGCCCTACATGAAGGGTGGTCCTGCCCCTGACGCCACCGTCAAGCCAGACGCAACGACCCCGGCATCCGAGGAGGAGCCCGTCCCCTCCAAGTGGTGAGGGATGCGCTCAGGGTACGAGCACGATCTTCCCGGTGTGCGTGCTGGACTCCATCAGCCTATGGGCATCGGCAGCCTCGGCAAGCGGGAAGCGGGCGGCCATCACCACGCGCACACGCCCGCTCTCCAGCAACGGCCAGACGTTCTGCTCCACGGCGCGCGCCAACGCCGCCTTGAACGGCTCGGGACGCGCGCGCAGTGTGGATCCCGTGAAGGTCAGACGTTTCAACATGACCGGCATGAGGTTCACTGAAACTGCAGAGCCCTGAAGGAAGGCAATCTGCACGATCCGGCCATCCTCCGCCGCGCACTGGATGTTCCGCTGCACGTAATCCCCGCCCACCATATCAAGGATCAGGTCGGCGCCCCGGCCATCCGTGAATGCCTTGACCGCCGCGACGAAGTCCTCACTGCGGTAATCCACAGCGCGCTCCGCCCCCAATCCAAGGCACGCCGAGCATTTCTCCGGACTCCCGGCGGTGGCGATCACCCGCGCGCCGAACGCCCGACCAAGTTGAATCGCCATGGTGCCTATGCCACTGCTGCCGCCGTGCACGAGCAGCACCTCGCCTGCAGCGAGCCGGCCACGATCGAAGAGATTGCTCCATACCGTGAACGCTGTTTCCGGGAGACACGCGGCCTCCTCC
>CAIXOY010000433.1 GCA_903921135.1 uncultured Gammaproteobacteria bacterium | reverse complement strand
GGCCGCCGCGCAGGCCGCCGCACGGGGCAACCGTTACCTGCTGCTGGAAGCCACGGAGCACGCCTCCGACACGATCTTCCGCTACCAGAAGGGCAAGCACGTGATGGCCGAACCGGGCTTCCTGCCGCTGCGCAGCGGCATGCCCTTCGGCGAAGGCACACGCGAGCAGATCCTCGGCAACTGGGAGTGCTCCCTGAACGCGCAGGGCATCGCGGTCCGATACGGCGCGAAGGTGATCTCCATCGCACGCGAAACGGAAGACGGGCCGCTGCTGGTGGGCTGCGAGGACGGCAGCCGCAGGAGCGCGCGCACCGTGATCCTTGCGATCGGCGTGCAGGGAAACCTGCGCCGCCTCGGCGTGCCCGGAGACAGCCTGGCAGGCGTGCAGTACACGCTCTCTGACCCGGAAGAATTCAGCGCCGAGACCATCGTGGTGGTGGGTGCGGGGGATGCGGGCATCGAGAACGCCTGCGCGCTCGCGCCGCGCAACACCGTGCACCTGATGAACCGCAACGAGGAGTTCACGGTCTGCAAGGACGGCAACCGCAACCTCGCGCTCGCCACCGCGCGCAGCGGACGCCTCACGATCTGGCACTCCTCCTTCGCCACACGCATCGAGGAAACCGGCAGCGAGCCACCGCTCGCCTTCGTCTTCAACTCCCGTGAAGGGCCGCGCAGCATCCCCTGCCACCGCGTGATCGCACGCTGCGGCGCCACGCCCCCGCGCAAGCTCCTCGAGAGCTTCGGCATCGCGTTCCCCAGCAGCAATCCGGCCGCCATGCCCACGCTCTCGGAGTCCTACGAGTCGAGCGTGCCGGGGCTGTTCGTGGTGGGCGCGCTGGGCGGCTACCCGCTCATCAAGCAGGCGATGAACCAGGGCCACGAGGTGGTGGAGACCATCAACGGCACGCCGCTGGAACCCGTCGACGAGCCGCTCATCCGCGAGCGCCTGCGCCCATGGCGACCGGACGCGGAGGTGCGCGAGGTTGTAGACGCCCTGATGCGGCTCTCGCTCTTCCTTGGCGCCTTCACGCGCCTGCAGATGCGCGAACTGCTGCTCGAATCGGCCTTGCGCGTGCCTGCGGAAGGCGCCGTGCTCATGCAGCGAGGGGATCTGACCGACAGCTTTTTCACCATCGCGGCAGGCTGCGTACGCGTGCATCCCGAGGCAGCCCCCGGTGAGGCTGCGCCTGCGCCCGTGGACTTGTGGGCGGGAAGTTTCTTCGGCGAAATCGGCCTGCTGTCCGGGCGTGGCCGCACCGCCACTGTCTCGGCCGGCCCTGGCTGCGTGCTGATCGAGACACCGCGCACGCACATGGTCGCGCTGATGGACTCCTCGGACGAGTTGCGCAGCCAGATCGACCTCGCCTTCGTGCGCAATGCCGTGCTCAATTTCATCGACCCGGACATGGAACCTGCGGCCATCGACGCGCTGATCGCCGCGGGTGTGGAGTTGCGCCGTTTCAAGGCCGGGCAGGATCTGTTCCGCGAGGGCGACGAGCCCGACGGGCTCTACCTGATCCGCCGCGGCGCCGTGGAGATCACGCGCCGCGATGCCGAGGGCGAGCGCGCGCTCGGCTACGTGGGCGCCGGTGGTTACGTGGGCGAGATGTCGCTGGTGGACGACTCGCGCCGTGCCGCCACCGTGACGGCAACGGTGCTCACCGAGGCGCTGGTCTTCGATGCCGCGCTGCTGAAAAGCCAGCTCGCCGGCAACAGCGAGCTGCGCCAGACGATGCAGGCCAAAGCGCTGGAGCGCACGCAGTCGAACATCGCCCGCGACGATGACTCGCACGCGGCCTCGCGCCTCACGGACTTCCTGCTCGCGCAGGGCGTGGGTGATGCGACCAACATCCTGCTGATCGACGAGAAGCGCTGTATCCACTGCAACAACTGCGAGGTGGCCTGCGCGGAATCCCACGACGGCATCAGCCGCCTGCGCCGCGACACGGGCCCGAGCTTCGACAACCTGCACATCCCGGTGGCCTGTCGTCACTGCGAGAGCCCGCACTGCATGAAGGACTGCCCGCCGGATGCCATCAGCCGCAGCGCCGATGGCGAGGTGCTGATCAGCGATGCCTGCATCGGCTGCGGCAACTGTGTGCGCAACTGCCCCTACGGCGCGGTGGAACTGGCCTTGCCCGCACCGGCGCGGAAACGGCCCGGCCTAGGCTGGCTGTTCTTCGGACTGGGCCCCGCGCCCGGCGAACCACAGGCAGTCGCAGCGACGCAGGCGCGCAAACGCGCAACCAAATGCGATCTCTGCGCGAGCTACGACGGCAACGCTCGCTGCGTGAACGCCTGCCCCACGGGCGCGGCCTTCCGCACCTCGCCCGAGCTGCTGCTGCGCCAGATCGCCACCGAGGGCCAGTGAGCATGAACACCAGCGCATCCGCTGCTGCGCCCATCCGCCTCTGCGTGATCAACAACATCCTCCACGACGAGCAGGAGATCCCGGCGCATCAGGCGATGCTCGAAGGCTGCGCGCAGGGCGCGCTCGCGTCGGGCACTACCGTCAGCATCCGCGGCCTGCACCATGCGCCACCCACATCGCAGACTGCGCCGGCGTGTTACCGCGACAGCTTCTTCCAGCTGCTCAGCACCGTGCAGATCGTCTACGCGGCCGTGGCCGCCGCACGCGAGGGTTTCGATGCGATCGTGGTGAACTGCTTCGACGACTACGGCGTCGAGCAGGCGCGCAGCGTGGTCGACGTGCCCGTGATCGGCATCGGCAGCGCGAGCCTTTTCCGTGCCGCAACGCTCACGTCGAAGATCG
>CAIXOY010000432.1 GCA_903921135.1 uncultured Gammaproteobacteria bacterium | reverse complement strand
GGCCACTGGCGGCTTTGTGGTCAGCTGGTTTTCAGACCTCCAGGATGGCAGTGGATGGGGCGTTTACGCGCGGACGTTCGCTGCGGACGGAACGCCACAAGGAGGCGAAATCGCGGTCAACCAGTCCACGCTGGATGAGCAATACGAGCCAACCGTAGCCCCCCTCGAGAACGGTGGATTCGTAGCGGTCTGGACGTCCTATCATCAGGGCCGCGAGCCAAATGTCTTCTGCCGCATCTTTGATGGGGCTGGGTTCGCGGCAGGCGATGAGTTTCTCGTCAACTCCACGACATTCAGCTCGCAAGTCTCACCCGCCGTCGCAGTCCTGCAAGACGGCAGTTTCGTCGTCACATGGGTGTCAAATGGACAGGACGGTGCCCTTGCTGGCGTTTTCGCGCGGCATTTTTCTGCTGCAGGCACAGCCATCAGCGATGAGATTCAGGTCAACGAAACAGTCGCGGGGGCACAGACCTTGCCGCGTGTCATACCCCTTCAGGATGGGGGTTACGCATTCACCTGGACCTCGGACAGCCAAGACGGGAGCTCAGGCGGCGCGTTCTTTCGTAGCTTCAGTGCCGACGATATACCTCAGTCTTCTGAAGTTCGGCTCAATGCTTTCACTACGGGAAACCAGACTCTCACTGCCCCGGCGAGTGCGCCGACGGGCAATCTGTTGTTGCTCTGGCAGTCACCAGGACAAGATGGGAGTGGACTTGGAATCTATGGCCTTCGCCTCGATCAGAACGGTGTACTGCTGACACCGACACTGACCGGCTCCTCCCTCTCGGATGAGATAAACCTTTCAGGGACAGGCGCGCTCCGGGCGGATGGCGGCGAAGGGGACGACCGTTACATCGTCGCAGGCAACAGCTCCATCATTGAGCGAGCCAGCAACGGTCATGACTCGGTGTCGTCGAGCGTGAGTTTTGTTTTGCCCGACGAAGTGGAAGATCTGTACCTGACCGGTACAGACCCTCTGAGAGGCGCGGGTAACGCCATCGGGAATGTGCTTTCCGGAAACAGCGGCGGGAACGCACTGTTCGGTGAGGCCGGTGCCGACACCCTGTCGGGTGGCGCAGGGAATGACACCTTGCACGGCGGCGCCGGAGCCGAGGCTGACTCTCTCATTGGTGGCGATGGCAACGACGTTTATGTTGTTTCGCTGAATGATGTCGTGTTCGAAGGTCCTGATCAGGGAATCGACCAGGTCAACAGTTCGGTCTCCTGGACCTTGAAGGCAAATCTCGAGAACCTGCTCCTCACGGGCAGCGTGGCCAACACAGGAACCGGCAACGTCCTTGATAACGCCCTCACTGGGAACGCTCTTGCTAACACGCTGACAGGGCTTGGCGGCAACGATGTCCTCTCTGGCGCCGCCGGGCAAGACACCCTTGCCGGGGGTGACGGAAACGACACTCTTTCCGGCGGTTTGGACGCCGATGTCTTGCGAGGAGGCTCGGGGGATGATTTTTACATCCTCGGCTTCGGCGACTCCATCACCGAATTCGCCGGTGGCGGCTACGATGTGGTTCAAAGTGCAATCGCCGTTCGGTTGCTGGCAGGCAACATAGAGGAGTTGCGCTTGTCCGGATTGGCGTCGAGCTCTGCGACAGGGAACCTGTCTGCCAATCTAATAGTCGGGAACACAGGGGCAAATAAACTTAACGGAGCGGGCGGGTCAGATACCCTAACCGGGGGAGCGGGTTCAGACACGCTGTTCGGTGGACTTGCGTCCGACATGCTGGTGGGCGGGGCCGGAGCTGACCTTCTCATCGGAGGCTCGGGTGCGGATTTGTTTGTGTTCGATAGCAGTACGGCACTGGGGCCTGACATCGACGTGATTCGTGCGTTCAGTCGTTCGCAGCGCGACAAGATCGTATTGGACGATGACGTCTTCACCGCCTTCGATGCCGGCATCTCCGGCAGCCTTGCTCCAGATCAGTTGCTGCAGAACGGCGAAGTCGCAACCGGGCTGACCAGGATCATCTATAACAAGGTCTCCGGGGCGCTGTTCTACGATGCTGACGGTAGCGGTTCAGACTTCGACCCTGTGCAGTTCGGACAGGTAGGATCCATCACACATCCGGTAAAGCTGACTGCGGGAGATTTCCTCTTGGTGACCTGAGAAAGTCGAATCAGACACGCAAAAGAAAAAGGCCGGCAATTGCCGGCCTTTTCTCTGCTGTGGCGGAAGAGGAGAACTACTCCTCGTCGTCACCACCACCCGTCACTGCCCGAGGACGATCCACCAACTCGACGAAGGCCATCGGCGAGGAGTCTCCCGGCCGGAAGCCACACTTCAGGATCCGGATGTAACCACCCGGGCGCTCCTTGTAGCGAGGACCCAGTTCGGAGAAAAGCTTGCCGACGGCTTCCTTGCTGCGAGTGCGGCTGAAAGCGAGCCTGCGATTGGCTACGGAATCGCTCTTGGCCAGCGTAATCAGAGGCTCCGCAAAACGCCGCAACTCCTTCGCCTTGGGGAGAGTGGTCCGGATCAGCTCGTGCTCGACGAGCGACACGGCCATGTTGCGGAACATGGCGGTTCGGTGCGAGCTGTTACGGCTCAGCTGGCGGCCTGAAGTACGGTGACGCATGACTCTATTCCCTTGAATTCAGTTTCGCGGCTCAGTGCCCGCGGATCTCGCCCTTGAGGTTGGCCGGCGGCCAGTTCTCGAGGCGCAAACCAAGCGACAGCCCGCGCGAGGCAAGCACGTCCTTGATCTCTGTAAGCGACTTCTTCCCGAGGTTCGGCGTCTTGAGCAGCTCTACCTCTGTGCGCTGAACCAGGTCTCCGATGTAGTAGATGTTCTCGGCCTTGAGGCAGTTGGCTGAGCGCACGGTAAGCTCGAGATCGTCAACCGGACGAAGCAGGATCGGATCGATCGGCGGCTCATCCTTGGAGCCAGCGCCAGTAGGCTCGGAATCCTTGAGGTTCACGAACACACGGAGCTGATCGTGAAGGATCGTCGCAGCACGGCGGATTGCCTCTTCGGGGTCTATCGTGCCGTTGGTCTCGAGATCGATGATCAGTTTGTCGAGGTCGGTCCTCTGCTCGACACGGGTCGCCTCTACGTTGTAAGCAACGCGGCGAACGGGCGTGAAACTAGCGTCGAGCTGCAGCCGCCCGATGGAGCGCGTTTCTTCGGAATTCTCACGCGAGTCAGCTGGCACGTAGCCGCGGCCGCGCTCGATCTTGATCTGCATCTTCAGCTGCCCGCCGCTGTTCAGGTGGGCGATAACGTGTTCGGGGTTCTTGATCTCGACGCCATGATCGCGCTGGATATCGTCAGCCGTGACGACACCCGGGCCTTTCTTGCTCAGCGTAAGGGTGGTGTGTTCGCGCCCGTTGAGCAGAACAGCAAGCCCCTTGAGGTTGAGAAGAATATCGATAACGTCTTCCTGAACGCCCTCAATGGTGCTGTATTCATGGAGGACGCCTTCGATCTCGACTTCCGTAACGGCACAGCCGGGCATGGAGGAGAGCAGGATGCGGCGAAGCGCGTTACCCAGCGTATGACCAAAACCGCGCTCCAGAGGCTCGAGCGTAACCTTGGCGCGTGTCGGGGCAACCTGCTGGACTTCGATCAGCCGGGGGGTGAGGAAATCACTGACGGTCAATTGCATATAGCACCTGCTGCATGGAATCTGAGGGAGAGCCGCTTACTTCGAGTAGAGCTCCACGATCAGGTTCTCGTTGATGTCGGGAGACAGGTCGATACGGTCCGGGGCCCGCTTGAACGTGCCCTCGAGCTTGTTCGCGTCAACCTCGATCCACTCCATCGAACCGCGCTGCGCCGCCAGCGCCATCGCCGACTGTATGCGCAGTTGCTTCTTGGAGCGCTCGCGCACCGAAATCACGTCACCGGGTTGCACCTGGTACGACGGGATGTTGAGTTTCTTGCCGTTTACCAGGATCGCGCTGTGCGATACGAGCTGGCGCGACTCCTGGCGAGTGCAGCCGAAGCCCATCCGGTATACGACGTTGTCGAGGCGACACTCCAAGAGACGGAGCAGGTTCTCGCCGGTGGCGCCACGCTTGCGAGCAGCCTCCTGATAATAGTTGCGGAACTGACGCTCCAGCACGCCGTAGATGCGGCGCACTTTCTGCTTCTCGCGAAGCTGTACGCCGTAGTCCGACAGACGTCCCCGACGCAGGCCGTGAACGCCAGGCGCGGTTTCAGTTTTGCACTTCGTGTCGAGGGCGCGTACGCCGCTCTTCAGGAAGAGGTCGGTACCCTCGCGGCGCGAGAGCTTGCAGGTCGGTCCGATATACCTCGCCATTTCCGGTTACCCTGGTCCTGTTTGATTACACGCGACGTTTCTTGGGAGGCCGGCACCCGTTGTGCGGGATCGGCGTGACGTCGGTGATATTGGTGATCTTGTAGCCACAGGCATTCAGAGCCCGAACCGCAGATTCACGCCCTGGGCCGGGGCCCTTGACCTGAACATCGAGATTCTTGAGGCCGTATTCAAGCGCGATGTTTCCCGCTTTCTCTGCTGCCACCTGTGCCGCAAAGGGTGTGCTCTTGCGCGAGCCACGGAAACCGGCACCACCAGAGGTGGCCCAGCTGAGCGTGTTGCCTTGACGGTCGGTGATCGTGACGATCGTATTGTTGAAGGAAGCATGCACGTGTGCGATGCCGTCTGCGACCTGACGGCGCACCTTCTTCTTGACGACGGTCTTGGATGCGGCGGGCTTTGCCATTGCTGCTGTTCCTGGATGTGCTGTGTGATCCGGCCGGAGACCGGATTACTTCTTGATCTGACGCCGCGGGCCCTTCCGGGTGCGCGCATTCGTCTTGGTACGTTGACCGCGAACCGGGAGGCCTTTGCGGTGACGGAGTCCGCGGTAGCAACCCAAATCCATGAGGCGCTTGATGCTCATGTTCACCTCGCGGCGAAGGTCGCCTTCGACGGTGAACTTGCCTACCGCTCCGCGAAGCGATTCAAGCTGTTCTTCGGACAGGGACCCCACGCGGGCCGTTTCCGGGACATTGGCAGCATCACAAATCTGGCGGGCACGGGTATTACCGATTCCGAAGATGTAGGTCAGCGCGATGACCGCGTGCTTGTTGTCCGGGATGTTCACACCCGCGATACGAGCCATTCAGATCACTCCAGTTTGGCCGGGCAAAGCCGCCGAAAAAAGCGCGGCATCTTAGCCTCGGACCCTGTTCAAATCAATCGCGACAGAATCTGCCGCGGAATTTTCCCGCTCAGCCCTGACGCTGCTTGTGACGGGGTTCGACCTTGCAGATGACGCGTACGCTGCCTTTGCGGCGCACGATCTTGCAATTGCGGCAGACCTTTTTGACGGACGCCTGTACTTTCATCTTCCTACTCCCGCTCTTTGCCCGGACGACTCAGCGCCGGCCGCCGTAATTCTTGAGGTTCGCCTTCTTCAGCAGCGACTCATACTGGTGCGACATCAGGTGAGACTGAACCTGCGCCATGAAGTCCATCACCACGACCACCACGATCAGCAAGGACGTACCCCCGAGGTAAAAGGGAACGTTCCACATAACGACCAGCGCCTGCGGCATCAGGCAAACCGCTGCGATGTAGGCTGCGCCGAAGAACGTGAGTCTCGTCAGCACACCGTCAATGAAATTCGCTGTCTGCTCGCCGGGTCGAATGCCAGGAACATAGGCACCCGAGCGCTTCAGATTCTCGGCCACTTCCTTCGGATTGAAGACCAGCGCCGTATAAAAGAAGCAGAAGAACACGATCAGCCCGGTAAACAGCACGATGTTCAGAGGTTGTCCCGGCCCGAGCACAAAGGCAACGTTCTGCAGCCACTCCATGTTCTGCGCTGACTGGCCGAACCACTGCGCGATCGAAGCAGGAAACAACAGGATGCTGCTGGCGAAAATCGCAGGGATGACGCCGGCCATGTTCACTTTCAGCGGCAAGTGGCTGGCTTGCCCCTGCACCATCTGCCTGCCGACCTGGCGCTTCGCGTAATTGACAGTGATACGCCGTTGGCCGCGCTCGATCCTGACGATGAGAAAAACAACACCGACTGCGATAACGAGTACTGCAAGGAGAACGAGAACGTTCAGTTCACCTTGTCGCGCCTGCTCGAGCGTCTGGCCCAAAGCACTTGGGAGTCCAGCCACGATGCCAGCAAAGATCAACATCGAAATACCGTTCCCGATGCCACGTTCGGTGATCTGCTCACCGAGCCACATCATGAACATTGCACCCGCCACCAAAGACACTACCGCAACAAATACGATGCTGAACCCCGTCGCGTAAAACAGGCCTTGCGCCGCCATGCCCACCGACATACCGGTTGCCTGGATAACAGCGAGAGCCAGAGTGCCGTAACGCGTGTACTGGGATATCTTCCGCCGGCCGGCTTCGCCCTCTTTCTTCAATTGCTCCAACTGAGGAACCACCGTGGACATCAGCTGCACAATGATTGAGGCAGAGATGTAAGGCATTACGCCCAGCGCCATTACGCTCATCCGCTCAAGCGCACCGCCAGAGAACATGTTGAACAGCCCGACGATCGTTCCCTGCGTCTGGTTGAACAATAGCTTCAGCTGGTCCGGATTGATGCCCGGGACGGGTATGTGAGTGCCGATGCGGTAGACGACGATTCCCAGAAACAGGAACCGAAGACGAGCCCAGAGCTCGCTCAGCCCTGCCTGGTTCGTCGCGCCGACCGGCAATCTGGCCATCAATCCTCTACCTTGCCGCCTGCTGCTTCAATGGCAGCACGAGCACCCTTAGTCACTGCGACGCCCTTGAGGTGCAGCGAGCGCGTCACCGATCCCGACAAGAACACGCGTACGCGGTCGATATTGCGCGAAACAACGTTGGAGGCTTTGAGCGTATCAAGGTCGACTACGTCACCTGCGACCTTGTCGAGCTCGGAGAGCCGCAGCTGCGCAGTGACTCGGGCCATCGCCGAGCTGAACCCGTATTTCGGCAAACGCTGCTGGATGGGCATTTGGCCGCCCTCAAATCCAGGACGCACGTTGCCGCTCTTTCGTGCACGCTGCCCTTTGTGGCCACGCCCTGCCGTCTTGCCAAGCCCACTGCCACCACCACGACCTACCCGGGTGCGAGGCTTACGGCTGCCGGGAGCCGGCGCCAAGGTGTTGAGTCGCATGTTCTCGCCGCTCATTGCGCGCCACCCTCGACCTTCAGCATGTAGCTGACCTTGTTGATCATTCCGCGTACTGCGGCCGAATCCTGGACCTCGACCGCGTGGCCGATACGACGCAGGCCGAGGCCGCGAACGCAGGCCTTGTGGCTCTCGAGTCGGCCAGAGGTGCTCTTCAGCAGCGTGACCTTCAGCATGTTGCTCATGACTTCTCTCCAGATTCCAGACGCATCAACCGAGGATGTCGGAGACGGTCTTGCCCCGCTTGGCCGCCACTTCCTCAGGGGAGCGAAGCGACTTCAGCGCTGCGAAAGTGGCTCTCACGACATTCACCGGGTTGGTGGAGCCGTAGCACTTCGCCAAAACGTTGTGGACGCCGGCGATCTCGAGGACGGCGCGCATGGCTCCACCCGCGATGACGCCGGTACCCTCGGATGCAGGCTGCATGTACACCTTGGAAGCGCCGTGTCGGGCACGCACCGGGTACTGGATAGTTCCCCTGTCGACTTCCACGTGAATCATGTTCCGCCGTGCCGCGTCCATTGCCTTCTGGATTGCGGCCGGCACTTCGCGGGCCTTGCCCCGACCGAAACCGACTCGGCCTTTACCGTCGCCGACGACAGTGAGTGCAGTGAAGGCGAAAATACGCCCCCCTTTCACCACCTTGGCGACGCGGTTGACCTGAACGAGCTTCTCTTGGAAGCCCTCGTTACCGCCTGAATCCTGCTGCTCGAACGCCATGTATGTACCCTAGAATTCCAGTCCGCCTTCGCGCGCTGCATCAGCCAGCGCCTTGACCCGCCCGTGATATCGGAAGCCGCTACGATCGAAAGCGACGCGCGTCACACCCGCGGCCTTCGCACGCTCGGCTATCAGGCGCCCAACACTGGCTGCCGCGTCCGAGTTCCCGGTCTTGCCTTCGCGCAGGCTGCCGTCGAGCGTTGAAGCGCTCGCGAGAACCGTGTCGCCCGATGCTGAAATGACCTGCGCGTAGATGTGACGGGGTGTACGGTGCACGCAAAGGCGCACTGCTCCCAGTTGCTTCATTCTGAGCCGCCCGCTCTTCGCGCGGCGACGCCGTCCGTCCTGCTTTTCGCTCATGTGCTTGCCCTACTTCTTCTTCGCTTCCTTGCGGAGAACCTGTTCATCGGAATAACGGATGCCTTTGCCCTTGTACGGTTCCGGTGGCCGGTATGCGCGGATATCAGCCGCAACCTGACCGAGAAGGCGCTTATCGGAACCTTTCAGAACGATATCGGTCTGCGTCGGCGTCTCGGCGGTAATGCCTGCAGGCAGCACATATTCGACCGGATGCGAAAAGCCCAAGGTCAGCGTCACGCTGCCAGGTTTCGCAGCCGCTCTGTAACCAACGCCCACGAGTTGAAGCTTGCGCTCAAACCCCTGACTTACACCCGTAACCATATTCCCCACGAGAACGCGGGCGGTGCCGGCCTGCGCATCGTCTGCCAGGGTGTTGGGCTCGAACCGCAACTCATTGTCGGCTTGCGTGATCTTCACGCCCGCGTGGACAGTGAGGGAGAGCGTGCCCTTGCCGCCTTTCACCGTGACTGTGTTGCCTTCCAGCGTCACATCGACGCCCGAAGGCAGGGTCACTGGTTTTTTCGCCACTCTCGACATGATTCCACCTGTCGCTGATTTACTGCGATCCTTTAGGGATCAGAACACCGTGCAAAGAACTTCACCACCAACGCCGGCAGCGCGTGCCGCTCGGTCTGTCATGACGCCGCGGCTGGTCGATATGATCGCAATGCCAAGGCCGGCACGTACCTTCGGGAGCTCGTCCTTGCCGGCGTAGTGCCGCAGGCCGGAACGACTCATCCGGTGAATCTCGGAGATCACCGGCTTGCCTTCGTAATACTTGAGAGTGACATCAAGCACGGGCTTCCCGTCCTCGGCAGCCACCTTGTAACCGGCAACATAGCCTTCATCACGGAGGACGCGAACGATAGCGATCTTCTTCGTGGAAGAGGGCATCTTCACGTTAGCCTTGCCGCGCGCCTGGGCGTTGCGGATGCGGGTCAACATGTCCGCAATAGGGTCCTGCATGCTCATCTGGATTCCTCGCGCTTACCAGCTTGACTTCACGAGGCCGGGCACGTCGCCCCGCATCGCAGCCTCACGCAACTTGTTCCGCCCGAGGCCGAAGCGACGGTAGACACCGTGGGGGCGACCCGTAAGCTCGCAACGGGAATGCATACGAACGGGGCTGGCGTCACGCGGCAGCTTCTGCAGCGCCACCTGGGCGTCCCAACGCTGCTCGTCGGTTGCTTTCGGGTCGCGGATGATTGCACGGATCGCCGCACGCTTCTTCGCGTATTTGGCGACGGTGCGCTTGCGACGCTTTTCGCGCTCGACCATGCTCGTCTTGGCCATGTGTACTCAGCCCCTGAAAGGAAAATTGAAGGCGCGCAGCAGTGCGCGAGCCTCGTCATCTGTTTTGGCGGTGGTGGCAATGGAGATATCCATACCCCGGAGCGCATCAATCTTGTCGTAATCAATCTCCGGGAAGATGATCTGCTCGGTCACGCCCATCGAAAAATTGCCGCGCCCGTCGAAGCTCTTCGCACTGATGCCGCGGAAGTCACGGATACGCGGTATCGCGATGCCAATCAGGCGCTCGAGAAACTCGTACATGCGTTCACGACGCAGCGTTACCTTGCATCCAACCGGCCAGCCCTCGCGAATCTTGAATCCGGCGATGGATTTGCGCGCCTTTGTGGACACCGGCTTCTGGCCCGTGATGGCGGTAAGATCATTGATGGCGTTGTCGAGGATTTTCTTGTCGCCGACAGCTTCACCCACGCCCATGTTCAGCGTGATCTTTGTGATCTTGGGCACCTGCATGATGCTGCTGTACCCGAACTCCTGCATGAGCTTGGGCACGACTTCGGTCTGGTAGTGCTGTTTGAGAGTTGCCATTTGCCTTACCCGTCGATCGCTTCGCCGCTGGAGCGGAATACGCGTACTTTCTTGCCGTCGGCGAGAACCTTGTAGCCAACCCTGTCGGCTTTGCCGGTAGCCGGGTTAACCAGAGCCACATTCGAGAGGTGAAGCGATGCTTCCTTCTCGACAATGCCTCCGGCGATGCCCGCCTGGGGGTTGGCTTTGGTGTGGCGCTTCACCATGTTGATACCGGAAACCGTCACGCGCGCATCGTCGAGCATGCGGAGGACCTTGCCCCGCTTGCCTTTGTCGCGCCCGGTGATGACGATCACCTCGTCGTTACGCTTGATCTTTGCCATTGTCCTGCCCTTGTACCGCCGACTCTCAGAGCACTTCCGGAGCGAGCGAGATGATCCGCATGAACTTCTCGGTGCGAAGCTCGCGAGTCACGGGTCCGAAAATACGGGTACCGATCGGGGCGAGCTGATTGTTGAGAAGCACGGCCGCATTGTCGTCGAACCGAATGATCGAGCCATCTGGACGACGAACACCTTTGCGAGTACGAACGACGACAGCGTTCATTACCTGGCCCTTCTTGACCCGACCACGCGGGATGGCATCCTTGACAGTGACCTTGATCACGTCACCCACGCGCGCATAGCGACGGTGGGAGCCGCCGAGCACCTTGATGCACATCACACGGCGCGCGCCGCTGTTGTCTGCCACGTCTAGATAAGATTCGGTCTGGATCATCGCCTGTTACCTGTTTGCACGCCGCGCGCTTTCTTTGGTTCGACTACCGTCACGCGTCAACGCGCACGGGGCGTTCGTCAATGCTGACGAGAGCCCACGTCTTGGTGCGCGACAGCGGGCGCGTCTCGCGCACGGTCACCAGATCACCGATGCGGCACTCGTTTTTCTCGTCGTGCGCATGAACCTTGGAGGAACGGGTCAGGTACTTCCCATACATCGGGTGCTTGACGCGCCGCTCGATCAGCACGGTAATCGTCTTATCCATCTTGTCGCTGACGACACGGCCACTCAGGATTCGGCCGGTCTTGCTCGTCTCGGTCATGCTCAGTTACCTGCCTTTTCCCGGAGGATGGTCTTCACGCGAGCGACGTCCCGGCGCTGTGCGCGAATTAGGTGCGTCTGCCCTAGTTGGCCGGTCGCCTTCTGCATCCGGAGCTTGAAGCCGGCTTCGAGAAGCCGGAGGAGTTCCTTGTTCAAATCTTCGACGGACTTGCCGCGCAGTTCCTGGATGTCCATCACATCACCGTCCTCTTCACGAATACCGTCGGGATAGGCAGTTTCGCAGCTGCCAGTGCCAGCGCTTCGCGGGC
>CAIXOY010000431.1 GCA_903921135.1 uncultured Gammaproteobacteria bacterium | reverse complement strand
TCGATGGGCTGGCAGCAA
This sequence comes from uncultured Gammaproteobacteria bacterium, assembly GCA_903921135.1. Taxonomy (GTDB): domain Bacteria; phylum Pseudomonadota; class Gammaproteobacteria; order Pseudomonadales; family UBA5518; genus UBA5518. Next base: position 2,423 of record CAIXOY010000431.1, on the reverse strand, counting down.
TCGCTGCTGACGGAGTTGCGCGCGGGCGCCGGGCGCGATCGCCTGCTCGGGCTGCTGCAGACCTGGTGGACGACGGATGCGGCGATGGATCCTGCCTATGTCGCGCAACTCGAGAACAACCGGCGCCTGATCGCCGACTCGCTTGCGAGCCTCCTGCCCACCCTGAGCGATCGGCAGCGCGCCCGGGCCGCGCGGGAGTTCCGCGAACTGGCCGCCGATCTGCGCGAACTGCAGCGCCCGCTGCAGGGCGGGGAAGGGCAGTGATCTGCCCCTCGTATCAACTTCGGGACGCGCCTGTGCGGGGTGCGGAACCGAGGTCCGCTGTTGTGGTCTTATCCGTGATCAAGGAGCACACATCATGAAACGACGCAGCCTTTTCACTTTGCTTGCCGCCGCCGGGCTCGCTTCGCGCTCACGCGCTGCGCCAGAGGTCGCGCCGCGTGCTGACCGTATCGAGCTCGACGACGCCGAGTGGCAGAAGCGCCTCACGCCGGAGCAGTACCGCGTACTGCGCCACGAGGCCACCGAAGCCCCGGGCAGCAGCCCCCTCAATCACGAGAAGCGCCGGGGCAGCTTTGTCTGTGCCGGCTGCGATCTGCCGATTTTCGACTCGGCTATGAAGTACGAAAGCGGCACGGGATGGCCCAGTTTCTTCGATGTGTTGCCGGGTGCGGTCGGCACCAAGCGTGACTGGAGCCTCATCATTCCGCGCACGGAGTACCACTGCGCCCGTTGTGGCGGTCATCAGGGCCACGTCTTCGACGACGGGCCTGCGCCTACGGGGCTGCGTTACTGCAACAACGGTGTGGCATTGCGCTTCGAGGTGGCGGCATGAAGGCAACAGCGTTCCGATTCATGCTGGCGATATTCGTTTGCGCCGCCGCGAGCGCACGCGCTGCCACCGACACCGCGATTTTCGCGGGGGGTTGTTTCTGGTGCGTGGAGTCGGATTTCGACACCCTGCCCGGCGTGATCTCCACCACCTCGGGTTATACCGGCGGGCATGTTGCCAATCCGAGCTACGAGCAGGTCTCGGGCAAGCACACGGGGCACGCCGAGGCCGTGGAAGTGGTGTTCGATCCGCAGAAAATCAGCTACGCGCAGTTGGTGGAGTTCTTCTGGCGCAGCATCGACCCGACCACCAAAGACCGGCAATTCTGCGATGCGGGTAGCCCCTACCGTTCGGAGATCTTCGTGCGTGGGGCGGAGCAGCGTGCCGTGGCAGAGGCATCACTTGCCGCGCTCGAGAAGAGCAAGCCCTTCGAGGCGCCGATCGTCACGGAAATCACCGACGCCGGCGAGTTCTATGCTGCCGAGGATTACCACCAGGACTACTACCGCAAGAACCCGCTGCGGTACAGCTACTACCGCTACGGCTGCGGGCGGGATGCGAGAGTGAAAGAGCTCTGGGGCAAGAGCGTCGCGCACTGAGTGCGGTTCAGCCCTCTTCCTCTCCGGCCGCGGCGCGCTCACGGCGCCGCTCCTCCTCTCTCCGCACGTCCTCGATGTTCTGCAGCACCGCGTCCAGATCGACCGGCGTGCTGACCTCTTCCACGCGGCCCGTGAGGGCCACGCCTGGCTTCAGTTTGCCTGCCTCGTAGAGCTCCCAGATCTCGCGGCCGTAGGCGCTGCCGCGCAGGGCTGGCGCGAACTGGCCCAGATACAACGCAAGGTTCTCCGTGTCGCGTTCGAGCATACGCGCCGCGTGGTTGTTGCCGGCAGCGTCCACCGCTTGCGGCAGGTCGATGATCACGGGGCCGTCGGCGCTCACGAGGATGTTGAATTCCGAGAGATCGCCGTGGACCAGACCCGCGCATAGCATGCGCACCACCTGGTCGATCAGGAGGTCGTGCCAGGCAAGGGCGAGTTCTTCCGAGAGTTCGAGTTCCGAGAGGCGTGGCGCTGCGTTGCCGTGCTCGTCGGCGACCATGTCCATCAGCAGCACACCTTCGAAGAAGCCGTGCGCCTTGGGCACCCGCACGCCCGCTGCGGCCAGGCGGTAGAGCGCCTGCACTTCGGCGGTTTGCCAGGCGGATTCGACTTCCTTGCGGCCGAAGCGCGAGCCTTTTTCCATGGCGCGGGCGCGACGGCTGCCTTTCACGCCACGGCCCTCGCGGTACTCCACGGCTTGCCGGAAGCTGCGCTGCTCGGCTTCCTTGTAGACCTTGGCGCAGCGGATGTGCTCACCGCAGCGCACCACGTAGACGGCCGCTTCCTTGCCGCTTTTGAGTTGCCGGATGACCTCGTCGACGATGCCGTCCTCGAGCAGGGGTTCGAGGCGCGGCGGTATGCGTTGGCGTGCGATGGGCGGGATCTCTATCGGGGCGGGGATGGGCGCGAGTATAGTTCAGCGAGCGTGCAGGCCAGAGGCTGTTGCCTTGTAAATCGGTCGGGCCTGCCCTGGGGAAGTCGCGGGCATGGCC
>CAIXOY010000430.1 GCA_903921135.1 uncultured Gammaproteobacteria bacterium | reverse complement strand
GGCAGCAGGTAGGGCGCCAGGGTAGGGAATGCCCCCAGCCGATACTGCCCTGCAGACGGGTCTTTGAGGCGCTTGGCGGTGAGCTGGAGCTCTTCGTAATCGCGCAGCAGCACCCGCGCCTTGTCCACGATCTGCTCGCCGGCAGATGTCACCAGCACGCGCCGCCCCGAGCGCTCGAAGAGTTCCACCCCGAGGTAATCCTCGACTTTACGGATCTGCATGCTGAGCGTGGGCTGGCTTACGTGGCAGCGATCCGCAGCGCGTCCGAAGTGCTGCAGCTCCGCAACGGCAACGACGTACTGCAGGTCACGGAGATTCACGCCAGCGAACTCAGTCGAGATCGCCCGCCAGCGATGCCCTTACAGCAGCCTCGCTGATCGCAGTTTCGTAGCGGTAGCGCGGGTGGTCGATGCCGAACGCGAGTTCTGCCCCGGCACGCAGCGCGGCCTTCGCGTCGGCATCCACCGGGAAACGCAGGAAGTGCACGGCAGAGGTTTTCTCGTCGTCCGAGCGCTCCATGTCCTCGTCGGCTACGACTGCGATGCGGCGCTCGCCGATACGCGCGTAAACCGCGTGTTCGACGGCCCGCAAGTATTTCAGCTGCACACGGCGCTCATCTGCGTCGGGGAACTCCACGAGCATGGTGGCGCGCCAGTCGCTGCCGGCGGGGATCAGCGGGTTGTAGGCATCGAGTTCGTCCTGGATGGCCGCGGGGTCCGAGGTTTTCTCGATGCGCAGCATTTCGAGGATCTGGTACTTCACCGTGTCGCGATTCTCGAAGAGCAGCGTGGCGTTCTCGCCTATGCGCACCTGACGCGCCTTTTTCGCCGCGATCACGTTGGCGCGCAGCGCATCACGCGTGGACGCGTACTCCTCGACGGACGGGAGGTCGGAAAGTTGCAGGGGAGCACTCATGTCGGATCCTCAAATGCCGTAGGCGCGGCGCAACAGGCTGAGCGGGTGCGCGGGCTGCTCTTCCTGGCCCATGGCGTGCGCGATATGGGCGCCGGCCATGGGGCAGTCGCTGGTGAGCGATGCCGGGTCGAACTGCTTCACCTGGTTCACCACGGGTTTCACGATCTTCATCGAGCGGTCGTGCGTTTCCTTGCGGACCGCATAGGTGCCGTCGTGACCCGAGCAGCGCTCGATGGCTTTCACCTCGGTGCCGGGGACGAGCGACAGCACTTCGCGCGTCTTGAGTCCGATGTTCTGCACGCGCTGGTGGCAGGCGACCTGATAGGCGACCTTGCCCAGTGCTTGCGTGAAGTCCGTGCGGAGCAGGCCCGCCTTGTGGCGGTGCATCAGGTACTCGAAGGGGTCGAAGATATTCGCCTTGACCAGTTGCACATCCGCGTCGTCCGGGAACATCAGCGGCAATTCCTGCTTGAACATCAGTGTGCAGGAGGGGATGGGTGCCACGATGTCCCAGCCATCACGGATGGCGGCGGCCAGGATCGGGATGTTGTGTTCCTTCAATGCCGCCACGGAGGGCAGATCGCCCAGTTCGAGTTTGGGCATGCCGCAGCATTTCTCGCCCTGCACCAGAGTGGCAGGGATGCCGTTGTGCTCGAACACCTTGAACAGGTCCTCGCCCATCTGCGGCGTGTTGTAGGTGCCGTAGCAGGTGCCAAAGACCGCGACACGCCCGCGCGTGGGGCCTGCGGTCTGCACCGTGGCCTGTGAGGGCTGGTGCTTTTTCATGCGTCGCTTGAGCGTTTTGCTGTCGTAGGTGGGCACGCGCGCCTTGTGGTGTACACCCAGTGCGCCTTCCAGTGCCTTACGCACGACGGATGTGCGATTCAGGGCGTTTACCGTCACATCCACCAGCGGGATGGTTGCCAGTTTGCCTACTGCGGTTGTGGCCGAAAGCACCTTTCGGCCCATGCTCGCGCCTTCCTTGCGGAACTGGACGGCCTTGGCACGCAACATCAGGTGCGGGTAATCGATGGCCCACTCGTGCGGTGGCACGTAGGGGCACTTGGTCTGGTAGCAGAGATCGCAGAGGTAGCAGTGCTCCACGACATCGGCGTATTTCGTTTTGTCCGCGCCATCGAGATCGAAGGTGGGAGATTCGTCGATCATGTCGAACAGCGAAGGGAATGAGTCGCAGAGACTCACGCAGCGGCGACAGCCGTTGCAGAGATCGAACACGCGGTCCATCTCGGCCGTGAGGGCTTTCTCGTCGTAGAACGCCTCGTTCTGCCAGTCGAGCGGGTGACGGGTCGGGGCCTGCAGGCCGCCTTCACGCAGACTCATTGCCGGTGCTCCGTGTCGTTGGTCGGGGGAAAGAGAGGTGGACGGACGGCAGTTGCCGTCCGTCCGGGCGCACATCAACCAGCGAGGTAGGTGTCCAGGGTCTTCTGGAACTTGCCTGCGTGGCTGCGCTCGGCCTTGGCCAGCGTCTCGAACCAGTCAGCGATCTCGTCGAAGCCCTCGTCGCGAGCGGTCTTCGCCATGCCCGGGTACATATCGGTGTACTCGTGCGTCTCGCCGGCGATGGAAGCACGCAGGTTGTCTGCGGTGCTGCCGATCGGCTGGCCGCTGGCGGGATCGCCCACAGCCTCGAGATACTCCAGGTGGCCGTGCGCGTGGCCGGTCTCGCCCTCTGCGGTCGAGCGGAACACGGCTGCTACGTCCGGTGCGCCTTCCACGTCTGCCTTCGCAGCGAAGTACAGGTAGCGGCGGTTGGCCTGGCTCTCGCCCGCAAAGGCGTCAGCCAGGTTCTTGGCGGTCTTGGAACCTTTCAGGTCCATGTCATGCCTCCAGTGAAGGGGGTGGTTGGGTGTTGCGCCAGAAACCCCGAGGGGTGATCGAGCGTGGGACAGCATACCGGCCGAACGATAAGTTACAACAGTAATCTTCTATTCGTTCAATAGAAGACGGCTATCGCCGGAAGCTGCTTGGGTGCTTACGGCCTGCACCGTCCCCGCAGATCAGTTGGCCTCACCCCAACGCTTCAGCAGCGAGTGCTCGATGCCCAGGCAGTCGAGCGCACGCCCCACCGTCTGGTCGACCAGATCGTCGACGCTGATGGGGCCGGCATAGAACGCGGGCACCGGCGGGAGTATCTGCGCGCCGTAGTCAGTGGCGCGCATCATGAGTTCGAGGTGACCCTTGTGAAGCGGCGTTTCCCGGACCATCAGCACCAGACGCCTGCGCTCCTTGAGACACACATCCGCCGCGCGGACCATCAGGGTGTCGGCGTAGCAGTTGGCAACGCCCGAGAGGGTCTTGATGCTGCAGGGCGCGATGATCATGCCCTCGGTCTGGAAGGAGCCGCTGGCGATGGAGGCGGCGAGGTTGTCGTTGCGGTGCCAGACGTCGCAGAGCGTGCGCAGGTCCTCGGCGCGCCGGTCGGTCTCTATGGCGAGCGTGCGATCCGCCGTCTCGCTCACCACGAGGTGCACCTCATGCGAGCCCAGGGCGCGCAGTTGTTCCAGCAAGCGCACGCCGTAGATCACGCCGCTGGAGCCACTGATTCCGACGATGATCCTGCGCGGCATGGCTCGCTCCGGTAGTTGTCCCGCGGGGAAACGGGGCAGGGCACGGGCCCTGTTGCGGTACGTAGTAGACTCAGCACCGACCTGTACTGACCGGTGCTTCGAGATGGTACTGCGACATCCCGCGATTGTCCTGTTGCTGGCGCTGGCGGCGATCTGTGTCGCCGTGCCTCCCGCCGTTGCCTCGGAGGATGCCGGCATGGCTGTTCCTCCACTGGAGGCCATGGAGAAGGCGCTCGAGAGCGTCCGCAATGCCCCGGCCGAGGATCTGCAGGGGCAGCGGCTGAAGGAGCTCTACACCTCCGCGGTGCAGAACCTGCGCGCGGCGGCTGACAATCGCCTCGAGCTCGCCCGCTTCGAGAGGCTACAGGCAGATGCCCCACAGCGCTCTGCGCGTTTCACCGCCGAATTGCAGGATCTGCAGCGCACGGCCCGCCGGCTGTCGATTTCCCGTGACATGTCCGTCGAGCGCCTCGAGCGCCGCCTGGACGGAATCGAGGCCCGCGTCGCGGCACTGCGCACGGAAGAGATTTCCCTCGGCAACAGCACCGCAACGATGCAGACCCGTGTGGATGCCGCACGGCAGGAGCTGAAATCACTGGGCGATGTCTCTTCTCGCCGTGACGGCGCGCCGGTGCCGAGGCCCGGCGAGAACGCCGAGCTCACGCGTGCACGGATGGATGAGTGGTTGGCGCATCAGGATTACCGCGCATCGCAGCGGCAGAAACTCGAGACGGAGGTCCGCACGCTGCCGGCCCGCCTCGATGCCCGAAAAGCCGAACTCAAGCTGGTGTCGCTGCAGCGCGAGCTTGCCGAGCGCGACCTCGCCGACATCGCGGGACAGGAGCAGCTGCGACGGATTGCCGAGGCCTCTCGCCTGCGCGAGCGCACGGCGGTACGCGCCTCGGCTCTAGACAGTGACCTGCCTGAAGTGCGCGCCCTCGCTACCGAGGTGAAGGCTCTCGGCGACGAGTACGTCGAAGTAGTCACGCGCTTCGAATCCGGCAGCGCGAATGTGGCCCGCGCCCAGCGTGCTCTCGAGGACCTGCGCTCTTCCCTGAGCGCCACGCGCCAACAGCTCGAGATCGCTGCATTGAGCGATGCGCTGGGGCCAGTGCTGGTGGAGCAGTACATGGGGCTGGACGATTTCCAGAAACCCGACCGGGAACTGGCAGCGCTCGCGGTCATGCTGTCGGAGACGCGGCTGCGGGAATTCCGTATCGAACAATTGCGGGAGCAGTCGAGTGCGCGCCGTGAGCAGCTCCAGGCGGTGGTGTCCGCAGCCCATGCGGGCAAGGTGCGCGAGTTCGAGACCGTCATGGAACAGGCCGACCAGTTGCTCGATGACCGTGACGCGCTGCTTGATGCGTTGGGTGACATCTACGTCAAGCTGACGGGGCATATCATCGAGCTCGATGCGGTTTATCAGGAGCAGGCCTCGCTGGCAGAGAGTTTCCGGCAGCTCCTCGATCGCAATCTCATCTGGATGAAATCCCACACACCGCTCAGGCTTCCCGATGTCCTTGCATTCCCCGGAGCGCTGCTCGCGCTGGTGGCGGCGCAGGACTGGCGATTGCTCTGGCGCGAAACGGTGGTCGCATTCCCCGGGCCGCCACTGGGCAGCGCACTCGGTGCGATCGCACTCCTGCTGCTCTGGCGCAACGGGGGGCGTATGCGTCGTCGCCTCGCTGGCATTGGCCAGCGCGCCGTCGGCTGGAAAGACTACCGGTTCCACATGGCGCTGCAGGCGCTCGGCCTGCATCTGCTCCTGTCCCTGCCGGTGCCGCTCGTGCTCGTCTGGGTTGGCAACCTGCTCTCGGCCGCGTATGCGGCGAACCCCCTTGCCTCCGCGCTTGGCGGTGCTGCCACGCAACTTGCACCGCTGGCGGGTGGTTATCTCTTCCTGCTCGGACTCTTCCACGAAAACGGTTTCGCGCGACAGCACCTGCGCTGGAAGACGGCGCGGGTGCTGAGCGTTGGCCGCTGGATGCGGTTCGGATTGCAGGTGCTTCTGCCGCTCGGATTCGTGTTCCTCGTGTTGCAGCACCTCGCGGACAGCGCTTCGGGTGCGCTGGTGCAGCGCGTTGTCTCGGTGATCTTCAGCGTGGCGTTCCTGCTGTTCTCGGTGGTGCTGGTGCGGGCTGGCAGCGGGATGTTCGGCGGCGCGTTCTATGCGCGGCGCTTCGTGCTGGCGGGGCGGGCCGGGCGTGCACTGGTGCTGCTGCTGTTGGCGGTGCAGCCGGTGGCTTTGCTGCTGGATGTACAGGGCTACCACTTCACGGCGGCAGCGCTCCAGAGTCGCGTGCTGGCCACCATCGTCATCCTCGTGCTCGCCAAGCTGGTCATCGACACAGGGCTTCTGGGTCTCACCATCGCGGGGCAACGCACAGCCATGGCGCGTGAGCAGGAGGCGCGTGGGGAGGCGGCAGCGGTGGATGCCCCGGCACAAGTGGATCTCGAGAAGATGAACGCCAGCGCGATTGCCTTGCTGCAGGTCTTCGCGCTCGGGCTCACGGCAGCGGCGCTGATGTCGCTGTGGTCGCAGTTCTTCACGGCGCTCACGATCCTGGACAGCGTCGATCTCTGGCAGTTCGAGAGCGCCGTCGAAGGCAAGACTGTGCTCGGCAGCGTCACCCTGTTCGATCTGCTGGGTGCGCTGCTGCTCTTTGGCGCGTCCCTGATCCTCGCGCGCGGCCTGCCTGCGTTGCTGGGGATACTCCTGTACAGCTTCGTGATGCGAAAGGGCGTGCTGTTCGCCATCCAGACCGTGATTTCCTACACGGCGGTGGCGGTGGGCCTGTTCCTCAGCCTGCAGATGCTTGGCTTCGGCTGGGGCAAGCTCCAGTGGATGGCCGCTGGCCTCTCGGTGGGGCTGGGCTTCGGCCTGCAGGAGATTTTCGCGAATTTCTTCGCGGGCCTGATCATGCTCTTCGAGCGGCCGGTGCGTATCGGTGACGTGATCACGCTGGGCGAATACAGCGGCACCATCCAGCGCATCCGCATGCGCGCCACCACCATCACCGACTTCGACAACCGCGAGATCATCGTCCCCAACAAGATGTTCGTGACGGAGCGGCTGATCAACTGGACACTGTCCTCCTCTGTGGTGCGCATGAGTTTTGACGTCGGTGTGTCCTATGCCTCTGATCCGCGCGTAGTGCGCGAGATCCTGCTCGAACTGATCGCCGCGGACCCGCGCGTGCTGAAGGATCCTCCGCCCAACGTGGTGTTCCGCGAGTTCGGGGCCAGTTCGCTCAACTTCCGCTGCTTCGGCCATGTCGAGGACATCAGCCTGCGCTTCCAGGTCCAGAGTGATTTGCATATGCGGATCACCGAGGTCTTCCGCCAACGGGGTATCGAGATTTCCTATCCGCAGATGGACCTGCATCTGCGCTCGGTGGATCCCGTGGCCGGTGCGCGACTTGCGGGTGGTGCGGCATGAGCCGCGACCCCCTGCAGGAGTTGCTGGACCGCGAGGCGATTCGCGAGCTCGTGCATGCGTATTGCCGGGCGGTGGATCGCCGCGATTTCGCCTGGCTGCGGACGCTCTACCACCCGGATGCCATCGATGACCACACGCCGTACTTCAACGGGCCGGCCAGCGAGTTCATCGACCAGTTGCCGCAGATCATGGCGGTGAACCGCGTCACGTCCCATCAGGTCACGAACCTGTTGGTGGCGCTGGATGGCGACCGCGCCGAGGGCGAGGTGGGCGTGCTCGCCTATCACCTGATGGACACGGAGCAGGGGCTGGTGGATTTCCTGGTCGGTGGCCGTTACCTCGATCATTACGTCCGCTCCGGTACGGGCTGGCAGTTCATGCGGCGCAAGATCGTGCTCGACTGGAGCGAGCGCAAGCCGAGCGGTTTCGATCCTGCCGTCGCGCGCTCGCATGGTGCCGTGCTTGGCGAGGCGGGCGCGGCTGACCCGTCCTACGGGTACTTCCGGTTGTTCCCGCGTGGGGGCTGACCGCGCGCCGGACGAGTCCTTGCTGCTGCTTTGCCGGCCGGGGTTCGAGGCCGAATGCGTGGCGGAGGCGGGGAGCGGTACCGCAGCGCCGGCTAGTGGCACTGGCTGGATCTGCGTCGAAGGCGATGCTGCTGCACGTCTCGCGCAACGCCCGTTCCGCTCGCTCGTGTTCGCGCGCGACCGGTTTCTGGGGCAGCGTTTCAGCATCGCGGATCCATCGGATCGGGTCGGCCCTCTGCTGGCGCGCGCTGCCGCCTTCGGCCCGGTCTCCGGGCTCTGGCTGCAACACGCCGACAGCACGGAGGGACGTTCTCTCGCACGGCTCTGCCAGCGACTTCAGGGGCGAATGGAGGGTGGCCTGCGCGCAGCGGGACTGCTGTCGGTGGCAAGCTCCCGCCGTCTCCACATGATGTTCCTGGACGGCGCCTCGGGGTTCATCGGTGTATCAGACGCGAGTGACGGTGCCCTCTGGTCGATGGGCGTTCCGCGTTTGCGCCTTGCCGGTGCGCCCAGCCGCTCCGCGGCGAAACTCGAGGAGGCACTGATCTGGTTCCTGGGCGAGGACATGCGCGCAGCGCTGGGTTCCGGCATGAGCGCAGTGGATCTGGGTGCCGCGCCCGGCGGCTGGACGTGGGTGCTGGCACGTCGGGGATTGCGGGTCACGGCGGTGGATCACGGAAAGCTGGCGCAGGCGGCAGAAGATGCGGGAGCCGTGCGGCATCTCAGCGCGGATGCCTTCACGTTCCGTCCGGCGCGGCCCGTCGACTGGATGGTCTGCGACGTGGTCGACAAGCCCGCACGTACGGCAGAACTCGTGCACCGTTGGCTCTCGCAGGGTTGGTGCCGACGGACGATCTTCAACCTCAAGCTGCCGATGAAGCAGCGCTACCTCGAGGTCGAGCGTCTTCTCGCGCGATTGCGCAAGGTGCCGGGCCTGCGGCTGGAGGCCCGACAGCTCTATCACGACCGCGAGGAAATCACGGTCTTCGCCGAGCGTGAGCGGGGCGGCTGACGCCACCGCGTTGCACCTGCGCCATCGGCTCGGGGATACTGCGCGCCCCCGCATCTGCCGAGACCCCTGACATGAGTATCGTCCGCGACAGCGTCGTGCGTTTCCATTACCGTCTTAGCGGGGAGGACGGCGTCGAGATCGAGAATTCGCACGACAGCGAGCCCGTCACCTACCTGCATGGCCATGGCACCATCCTGCCCGCGCTCGAAGCCCAGCTCGAAGGCCGCGGCCCCGGTGACAGCTTCTCGGCGCAGCTCTCTGCAGAGGACGCCTACGGTGAACGCGACGAAACCGCAGTAATGCGCATTCCGCTGAAGAACCTCGTGTACGCCGGCAAGCTCGAGCCCGGGATGATCGCAGGCGTACAGACCAACCACGGCATGCGCCAGGTGCGTGTGCTGAAGGTAGGCAAGTTCAATGCGGACGTCGATGCCAACCACCCGCTCGCGGGCCAGTCTCTGGGTTTCCATATCGAGGTGGTTGAGGTACGCGAGGCCACCGAAGAGGAAATCTCTCACGGCCACGTGCACGGCGAGGGCGGACACCACCACTGAGTGTGGCGTTCAGTCCTTGCGTCGGCGCCCCCGTGCGGGGGCGCTGACCAGCAAGGCCGCACGTGTCGCCCACTGGCCGAAGCGGGCCATCCGGGCGAATGCCGCGCGATCAATGGGCAGGTTCTGGCGGTCCGTCACGCTCTCTTCCCGGTCCCATTTGATCTCCGGATCGTGGATGTAGACGAAGTCCTCGTCCATCGCCGCCACCACCACCCAGTGCGGCGCTTTCTCACGGGTGAGCTGCCAGGAACTGATGAGCACCACGGGCACCTTGTGCTCTGAAAGTCCCCGCGCCATCGCCTGGACCGTGAGCGGTTTGTGGTGCACGGGAATGCCCGCACTTACCACCTGTTCGCGATAGTCCTCGTGGACCACGCCCAAGACCTGCTTCTTGCTCTCGTCCCGTACACCGTCAAGGAACAGCACCCCGTCATCGTTCAGGAACATCTCCACGCCGAAGCCGCGCCTGTGCGCCGCCAGTGCAAGTCCGTGCGGTCCGCAGCCACCGTGCCCGGACGTCATGTAGACGGTCGTGGCCTCGCGCCAGATGCGCAATTCCTCGCGCTGGTCGGCGCTGCTGTTGCCGAGCGCGCCCATGGCCATCAGCAGCGACGCGGGCCCGCAGGTGAAGGGCGTGGTCTGGTTGTAATACGGGACGAAGAAACCGGTGCTGGTACCCGTGTGGAAGCGGATGCGCCGCTCCAGTCGCAGAGCTTCCTGCCCGTCCTCGTAGTAGTCCGGGATGGATTCGAACACGCGGTAGCCGAGGCGTCGGTAGAGCCGGATCGCCGTGTCGTTGTCGCGGCGCACTTCGAGTCGCACGTAGACAGAGCCCGCGGTCAGCACCTCGTCCTCGCCGGCACGGATCAGTTGCTCGGCGAGACCTCGGCCGCGGGCAGCGGCGTCTACGCAGAGGGAGTAGATCCGGGCGAGCCGCGTGCCCTGTCTGCGCAGCAGCAGGATGTAGCCAAGAACGCCGCCGGTGTCTTCCGCGACGAGAAGGTGATCGTTCGCACCGTGCAGGAAACGGCGGAAACTGCGCCGACTGATGCGGTCGCTCTGGAAGGACTGTTCCTCGAGCCGGACGAGCACATCGAGATCATGCAGATTGGCCTCCCGGATCGTCGCCGGGATGGCGGTTTGCGTTTTCTGATCGCTGGCATCGTGCATGAGCCGAGTCTAACCGGGATCCCGCATACCCGGGGTGTCAGCACCGGTGTGTTGCCGTCACGGTGCTCTGCTACCATCGCGCGGGATGAACATGTGCAAAGGGAGCGGGGCTTCAGGTGCTGAAGATCGTAGTAGACGACCCGTCCGACTGGAGCACGTTCTTCCCGAGCGAGCACGTCATCTCCTTCGCTGATTACCTCGCGCTGCCGGAAGACACCTTCCGCCAGCCGCTGCGGGTCATCAACCTCTGCAAGAGCGACCGTTACCTGTCGCGGGGCTACTACTGCTCGTTGCTGGCGGAGGCGCGTGGCCACCGCGTGTTGCCGGGTGTGGCGACACTGAACATCCTGCGCAACCGCAAGCTCTTCCTGCTGGAGTTCGACGACCTCGAGGAGCGCATCGACGAATTGTTGCGCGAGCATCCGCTCGCCACCGGTGAAACCTTCAAGGTGGTGAGTTGTTTCGGGCGCGTGAAGGAGCACGCCCTGGCGCCGCTGGCGCGCGATCTCTTCGAGCGCTTCGCCTGCCCGGTACTCGAGATCGAGTTCCGCAAGCGGGCGCGCTGGGAGATTGCCTCCCTCGAACCGCTCTCGCCCTCGCAGCTCGATGCCGATCGTCAGACCGAATTCGCCGAGGCCCTCGAGCGCTACAGCCGCGCTGTATGGCGCCGCCCCCGCGAGCGCACACGTTACCGCTATGACATGGCGATCCTGGTCGATCCGGAGGATCCGCTGCCGCCCAGCAACCCGCGGGCGCTCAAGCACTTCATCAAAGCGGGCAGAAAGCTCGGCATGGCGGTGGACCTCATCAAGCGCAGCGACTTCGGCCGGCTGCAGGAGTACGACGCGCTGTTCATCCGTGCCACCACGGCAATAGACCATTTCACCTACCGGTTCGCGCAGAAAGCCGAGTCCGAAGGCATGGTGGTGATCGATGATCCCACGTCCATCCTGCGCTGCACCAACAAGGTGTTCCTCGCCGACCTGCTCAAAAAGCGCAAGGTCCCCCAGCCCGACACGCGCATCCTCATTCGGCAGCCGCAGGAAAAGCTGATGAGCTCGCTCGAGGGGCTCGGCTTCCCGATGGTGCTCAAGATTCCGGATGGCGCCTTCTCCAAGGGCGTGGTCAAGGTCTCTAATGAAGACGAGTTGATGGAGACGCTGCGAGACCTCTTCCGCAAATCGGCGCTGGTGCTGGCGCAGGAGTATCTCTACACCGACTACGACTGGCGCATCGGCGTGCTGAACAATCGCGCGATCTACGCCTGCAAATACTTCATGGTGCGCGATCACTGGCAGATCTACCGCTACGGCGGGCAGGGTGATGTCGACAGCGGGCATTTCCAGACCATGCCCACGCACGAGGCCCCGCGTGCCGTGATCGAGGCCGCGCTGCGTGCCACACGCTCGATCGGCAATGGCCTCTATGGCGTCGACATCAAGCAGAGCGGCGATCGCGTGGCCGTGATCGAGGTGAACGACAACCCCAGCATCGAGGCCGGGGTGGAGGACGAGTATCTGGGTGTGGACCTTTATTACCTGATCATGGAAGACTTCCTGCGGCGCCTCGACGAGCAGCGCGCCAACCGTCCGCGCTGAACAGCGCGCTGCGGTCCGACCTCGACAATAACCAACACTGACTCCGGGGAGTTCCTATATGCATAGCTGGCAGTTTTCACGCGCAGGCGGTTTCTCGCAGGTCCGGCTTGACCGCGGCTCCGATTTCACGGCGCTGCGACAACTCGACCAGAAACTCTGGGTGGCACTTGCCTGCCCCGTATCAGGCGTGGAGGGCTGTCCGCAGACACTGGCCCTTTTGGATGCCGACGGCGACGGGCGCATACGCGCGCCCGAATTGCTGGATGCCATCGACTGGACTCTGGCACGGCTCGCGTCTCCCGACGAACTTCTGGCCGGCACCGACGTGCTGCCCCTCGCGGCCATTGAGGCCTCCCGTGCCGAAGGCGCCACCATCCAGGCTGCGGCCCGACGGCTGCTGCAGGAACTCGGTCGGGAGACCGAGGCAGGCATTGATCTCGAGAGCGCGAGCGGCGCGGCGGAACTTCTGGCAGCCCGTCCCCTGAACGGGGATGGTGTGGTCACGGTGGCATCGGCGGCTGACCCCGCCATCGCCAGCCTGATCGCCGCGGCAATCGACGCGGGTTTCGGCGTCACCGACCGGAGCGGTGATCCCGGTATCGATGCCGCAGGTCTGGTCGCGTTCACACAGGCGGTGGACGCGGTAACCGCCTGGCGCACAGGAGCGGGCGCCGACCCCGCGGTGAGCGAGACTGCTCTGGCAGCAGTCGATGCGGTGGCAGCCAAGGTGGAGGATTTCTTCGCGCGTTGCGCGCTGGCACGCTTCGATGCACGTGCTGAGGCAGCTCTCAACCGCGAGGAGGGCGCATGGCTCGCGCTCGCGGCCCGCGATCTCAGCATCGATGTGGACGAGATCCGCGGGTTCCCGCTCGCGCATGTCACGGCTGGTGGCGAGTTGCCTCTGCACGGGGCGTTGAACCCCGCCTGGGCGGCGGGTATTGGTGTGCTGGCATCTGCGGCGATCGGGCCTTTCCTTGGCCCGCGCGAGACACTGAGCGAGGCAGACTGGCGTCAACTGCTGGCCACGCTCGATGCCTACCGGGCGTGGCGAGCCGCCAACCCCTGCCCGGCGCTCGATGCGCTGGATGACGCTGCGTTGGCAGAGGCCGCACATCCCGAGCGGCGCTCGGCGCTGGAGGCGCTGATTGCAGCCGATCTCGAAATCGCACCCGCCTACGATGCGCTCACGGATCTGGTGAAGCTCATCCGGTTGCGGCGCGATCTCGCGCCGTTCAGTCGGAATTTCATCAACTTCCAGGACTTCTACAGCGCCGACACGCCGGCGAGTTTCCAGTGCGGCACGCTCTACATCGACCAGCGCAGCTGCAGCCTGTGCCTGCGCGTCGGCGATGCGGGCAAGCATGCCGCGCTGGCGGGTCTTGCGGGCGCTTATCTCGCGTACTGCAATCTCAGCCGCCCCGGCGGCGAGAGCATGCAGATCGTGGCGGCCGTCACCGATGGCGATGCCGAAAACCTGCTGGTCGGTCGCAACGGCATTTTCTATGACCGCGAGGGACGCGACTGGGATGCGACGATCACGCGGATCATCGACAACCCCATCAGCGTCAGGCAGGCGTTCTGGAGTCCCTACAAGAAAGTCGCGCGCTTCATCGAGGAGCAGGTCGCCAAACGTGCAGCATCGGCAGATTCTGCAGCCTCCGACAAACTCCAGACCACCGTGATCGCGGTGCCCGCGGAGGCCGCAGCAGCAGCGCCAGGCGCGCCGCCCAAGCGCATCGATGTCGGCACTGTCGCTGCGTTGGGCGTTGCGCTGGGGTCCATCGGTACGGCCTTCGGGTATTTCCTGAATACCATTGCCGACATCAAGGCCTGGCAGTTCCCCATCGCCATCGCCGGCATCATTCTCGCGATCTCTGGCCCCTCCATGATCCTCGCCTGGCTGAAGCTGCGCCGTCGCAACATCGCACCCTTGCTCGATGCGAGTGGCTGGGCTGTGAACGCGCGTGCGCTGGTGAACGTGCCCTTCGGCGCCACACTGACGGCACTCGCCAGCCTGCCCGCAGGTGCCAGCGTTGGCGGTGATCGCTTCGCTGCCAAAGGCTCGGGTTGGGCGCGTGTGTTCCTGTTCCTGTTTCTGATCTGGTGGGTGATGGCGTTCCTCGGAGACCAGGGCTACCTCGAGGGCCTTGTCAGCCCATGATCCCCCGCTACCTGTACGCATCGCTGTTCGCTACGCCCGCTGCCCTGCTCGCCATTGCCGCCCTGACGGCAATGGATGCGCAAGCGAGCGTATTCGCCGACATCGATGTGCAGGCAGCGCAGGACGACAACGTGGGTCGCAGCGAGAAGAGCGCCGATATCGAGCGCGACCGCTCGGTGCAACTCGCCGCGCGAGCAGGGCAGTCCATCGAGCTTGCAACCGGTACCCGCCTTGCCCTCGGCGCCTCGCTGCGCGCGCTGGAGTTCCGGCGATTCCGGGATCTGTCGGAAGTCTCTGCCGGCGCCGCCGCCTCCCTGCGGCACAAGTTCGGTCTGGGGCCGGATGCCTTCTGGGTTGCGTTGCTCGCAGATGGCGAAGTCATCGACTCCGACAGCGACATCCGCGACGGCGAGCGCTACGGACTCGGCCTGCGCGCCGGCACCCGTGTGGGTGATCGCTGGGGCGTTTCGGCGACCCTGCGTCATGACTGGCGGGACGCGGACGAAGACGAGCAGAACCTGCCACCGAACCGCCCCACCTTTCCCGGTGTGACCGCGAGCAAGCAGGGTGATGTTTTCGAGTTCGATGCCACCGAGCTGGCGCTTGCGGCCGACTACCAGTTCGACAACGGCTGGATGCTGCTCGCGTCCTGGTCACTGCGCGACGGCGACGTTGTCTCGACCGCACGACCCAACGCCACGATCGTTGGTGCCGCGAAGGCGATCACCTCTGACGCCGCCTTCGGCCCCGGACGATCGGCGTACCGGCTGGATGCGCTCACGCACACCACTGTACTGGGGCTGAACTTTCCCCTCGCTGAGACCGCCTCCCTGCAACTCGATTACGAATACCAGCTGAGCGACGCGGATGCGGGCATCCGCTATGACAAGAACCTGCTCCGACTGCGGCTGATGTATGCCTACTGACATGCCGTCGCTGCTGCGCCCGCTCGTCTGGATTGCCCTTCTGTGGTTGGCGTTCGCGGAAGGGTTGAACGCCGGCACCGTGGCGGTGAGTGTGACCGACGATACGGGCAAGCCCGTTCAGGGGGCCGTTGTGTTTGTGGACGGGCCCGGCCTGACACCCGTCACGGGTACGCCCGAGCCCGTCGCGGTCATGGACCAGATCGGCAAGAAGTTCGTGCCGCAGGTCCTGGTCGTGCCCGCGGGTGCGGAGGTTTCTTTCCCCAACAGCGACAACATCCGTCACCACGTGTATTCCTTTTCGGAGGCGCACAGTTTCGAGTTGCCCCTGTATGCCGGCACGCCCACAGAACCCGTCCGCTTTCCTGCTCCGGGTGTGGTGGTGCTGGGCTGCAACATCCACGACTGGATGCGCGGGTACATCGTCGTGGTGCCCGGGCGCCTCTTCGCCGTGACGGGTGCCGACGGGATGGCACGTATCGCCGGGCTGCCCGGCGGTCGCTTGCGCCTGATGGCCTGGCATCCCGATCTCGCGCTGCAGCGTGCTGTCGCGGGCGACGAAGTCGACGGTGCGGCTCCGTCCTCCGCAACACGCATTGCGTTGGCTCTGAAGCGCAAGCTCCAGTTGCGCCGCGCACCGGCCGGGCGCGGCGCAGACCCCTACTGAGACGCCCGGATGCGCGGCTTCAGCAGTTTTCGCAGCCGCATGCTCGCGCTGGTAGTGGGTCTGGTGCTGCTGACGCAGGCCGTTGCCTTCGTGCTCGTCAGTTTCGCGAACACCCGTAATGCCACGCGCCAGATCTCTGCCAATCTGGAAGTGGGAGCGGGTGTTTTCCGGCGGCTGATCGATGAGCGCAGCGCGGGGCTGATCGCCAACGCGCGCTTGCTGTCCGGGGATTTCGCCTTCAAGCAGGCCTTCGCGAGCAGCGATCGCGGCACGATCCTCTCGGCAATGGAGAATCATCTCGGCCGGATGGAGGCCGATGTGATGCTGCTTGTCGCTCCCGACGGGCATCTGATCGCCAGCACCGATCCGGCCATCGAAGCCTCCGCCGACGCGCCATGGTCAGGGTTGATCGACCGTGCTGCCTCGGACGAGTTCGGCGAGGCGAGCGGCGTCGTGGAAATCAACGGCGCGCTGCAGCAAGTGACGGTGGTGCCGCTTTTCACGCCCGAGCCGAGCGCCTGGATCCTCTTCGGCTTCGCGATCGATGATGGCTTCGCCCGTTCGCTCGGGAAGATTTCCGATGTCACGGTGCTGCGCCGCGATGGGGATGCCGAATGGCACTCGGTGGCCTCCACCCTTCAGCCCGCCTTGCGCGACGC
Organism: uncultured Gammaproteobacteria bacterium; assembly: GCA_903921135.1. GTDB lineage: Bacteria > Pseudomonadota > Gammaproteobacteria > Pseudomonadales > UBA5518 > UBA5518. The sequence goes on along the minus strand of CAIXOY010000430.1, from coordinate 1,187 downwards.
GCTGGTGGCGGCATCCGCGCAGGGGCTGTCCTTCGACGGCTCCGTTGCTACCGCCGCACTCGCGGCCGAGGATTACGTGCTCCTCTCGACACCCCTTGATGCCCACGGAGACCAGCACGCGGTAGCGGTGCTTTCCCGCTCCCTGCGTGCAGAGCTCGTTCCCTACCAGAGCCTCATGCGCTCGCTCGCGGTGTTGCTGGGGGCAGGGCTTGCGGTGGCCGTCGTGGCCGCGATCGCCATCGCCCGCGGCGTCACGCGACCGGTGCTCGAACTCGCGCGTGGTGCGCGGCGCATTGCCGACGGCGATTACGCGGGGCGCATGGACATCCCGGGCCGCGACGAGATCAGCGCGCTCGCGCTCTCCTTCAACGAGATGGCCGCGGGCTTGCAGGATCGCGAGCGCGTGCGCGGCTTGCTGGGCAAGGTGGTATCGCCTGCCATCGCGGAGGAGTTGCTGCGCCGTCCCATCACTCTCGGGGGCGAAGAGCGTGAGGTCACCGTTCTCTTCGTCGACATACGCGGCTTCACCGCGCATTGCGAGGGCGTTGCGCCGGGGGCTGTGCTTGATCTGCTGAACCGCTACCTCACCCGCGTGACCGGCGCGATTGAGGCCGAGGGCGGTGTGGTCGACAAGTACATGGGCGATGCGGTGATGGCGTTGTTCGGTGCGCCGCTGCTGCACGAGGATCACGCGGCACGTGCGGTGCGCGGCGCGCAGGGCATCCTGGAGGCCGTCGCAGCCCTCAATACGGAACTCGCAGGCGAGGGGCAGTCGCCCCTGTCCGTGGGGGTGGGCATCAATACGGCCCTGGTCGTAGCGGGGAACATGGGCAGCGCCTCGCGAATGAATTACACGGTGATCGGCGATGGCGTGAATATCGCCTCGCGGGTCGAGGGGCTGTGCCCGTTCTATGGGGCCGGCATCCTCGTGAGCGAGGCCACTTGCGCGGCGGCCCCGGACATTGGCTTCCGCGAGGTGGATCTGGTGCGCGTCAAAGGACGCTCGGAGGCCTTCGCCATTTACCAGCCACTGTTCCGCGACAGTGGCGATCAGCGTGGCTATGAGCGCGCGATGGATCTCTGGAAGGCGCGTGATTTCGCCGGGGCGTCGGCGGCTTTTGCCGCGGTGGCGCGGGCCTTTCCGGAGGATGCCGTCGTTGCCTTCCATGCGGCACGCGCGGCCGGTT
>CAIXOY010000429.1 GCA_903921135.1 uncultured Gammaproteobacteria bacterium | reverse complement strand
GTCGTGGCGGGGCCGATGGCGGCACACCGCTATCACGCGGCTCTGCATGTGCCCGGCTTTCCGCCGGATTTCGCGTACTACGACGCGGCCCGGCCCTTGCAGCTGCGCGGTCAGACGATCTTCGACTACGGCGGGCCCGACGGAACGATCCGGGAGCGCTGGTCGAACCACGACAACAAGTTCCGCACCGGACAGCTCTGGCGCTACATGCTGAGCCACCCGCGCAAGGCCGACCCCGCTCGCTTCCGGACGGATCTGCGTCCGGGAAGCGAGGCACCGGGCGCGGCGATCGATCAGGACGGGGAGCGTTTGAATGCGGTGTTCAACGGTGAGCTCGCGCTGCGACCGGGGGATTTCACCCTGATTGACGGAGCCTTCCGATACGGTGCGGCACGCCTCCCTGCGGGCGCGGATCGTCCGGTCACGGAAACCGAAGGTCTGCAGTTCGTGGCGCGCTGGTTCACCGGGAGAGCGTTCAGCCTCGACGGTGCGACGGGCCCCGACTGGCTCGCCGATGATGCCACCCTGCACGGAGCAGGCTGCGACGCGCAATCGGCAGCGGACGCGCCCGCGACGGCAGGCGGTGAAGGCTCAGGCCGGCTTGCCGCGCGGACATTGCAGCGTGTTCTGCAGGAGAGGCTCGGGCCGGGCATCGAGCATCGGCTTCTGGAGGCTGTCGATACCGCTGCACCTTACGGGAGACTCCCTGTCTCGGGCTGGTCACACGTGGCGTTTCGCAGTGAGCTCCGCGCGACACATACCGTGTCAGATGGCGCTGGTTTCACGCGACAGGTGTCGGTCGGGTACTGCGCGCAGTGGATCATGCGATTGCGCGCCGTCTCCCCATCGACGCTGAGGGCGCATGAGGTGTGGCTGGATCTCACGCGACAAGAGAATCAGGCGGAGAACTGTGCGACAGGCCACTATCGGGAAATCCGTGGGGCACGGGATCAAGACTGATCGCGCGTCGACACAGGCGCGCGGAAGACTCAACGTGCCAGCCACTCCTCCCGAAGCAAACGTTTCCTGATCTTCCCCGTGTCCTCGCGAGGCAACTGCCGCACGAAACGCAACTCTTTCGGAACCTTGTATCCCGCGAGCTGCGCGCGCAACGCTGCTCGCAGGACGACTTCATCAAGTTCCTCCTGCGTTTCGATCATCGCCACCAGCCGTTCGCCAAATTCGGCATCCGGAATACCGAAAACCGCGCAGTCGCTTACACCGATCATCTTCAAGAGTTGCTGTTCGACTTCGGCAGGATAGATGTTCACACCGCCGGAAATCACCATGTCCGACTTCCGGTCGCTGATGTAGAGATACCCGTCCGCGTCCAGGTAACCGACATCACCCGTGGCGATGCAGTCACCCCGGCGTGCAGCAGCCGTTTTCGCATCGGCCCGGTGATACGCGAAATACGGCGTGGCAGCGGAGCTTATGAGGATCTCGCCGGGGGTTCCGACCGGGCACTCCGCGCCCTCGGCATCGACTATGCGAATCGTCACGCCGGACGCGGCCGCACCGACGCTGCCCGGATGCGCGAGCCAGCCCTCGGAGGTGGCCGTGGTGATCACACCGGTCTCGGTCATCGCGTAGTACTCGTGAATCACCGGGCCCCACCAGTCGATCATCCGCCGCTTGACCTCTGGCGGGCAGGGTGCGGCGCCGTGGCAAACGTGACGCAGGCCTGAAGGATGGAAGGCCGTGCGCAGCGCTTCGGGGAGCGCGAGCAGTCGCACAAACATCGTGGGCACCATGTGCAGGTGGCCGATACGGAAGCGCTCTATCAGCGCCAGCAGTTCAGCTGCATCGAATCGCGGCTGCAGAACCAGCAGCCCCCCGTCTGCGACCACTCTCATCGCGTAGGAATTGGGTGCGGAATGGTAGAGCGGGCCGCTCATCACGGCGCGGACACCGGCTTCCTCGAGACCAAAGGCCACTCGGGTCCGTCGCAGCGTGTCTGCTGCGATCTCCGGCGGCAACCCCTTGCGCCTGACGCCCTTGGGCTGACCGGTGGTGCCAGATGTGTAGAACATCGGCGGCACGGGCCGCGCGGCATCGGTATCGTATTCGGGGAATTCACTGATCCACGCTGCCCACGCACGCATGTTCGCAGGCACAGCGCTTTGTGCGGCCGGTACGCCATAGGGGTCGGCCACCTCGGGAGGCGTGGGGACTGCGATGATCTCCCGCGCACCGCAGGCGCTGATCATGTCGGGCGACAGGAGATCAGCGTGCACCACAAGCACGCGAGCATTGCAGTCCTCGAGGATGTAGGCGACCTCGCCAGGGGTGAGATGCCAGTTGATGGGTACCGTCGGAATCCCCAGCAGGCCAGCGGCGCGGGTGGCCTCGAACCAGGGGAAATCGTTGCGCATCAGGAGGGCAATAGTCTCGTCCTCGCGGATACCCGTGCTCGCGAGGGCGGAAGCCGCGCGCCGGCTGTTCGACTCTAGCGTGCTCGCATCGCAGCGGCGGTTACCGCTCACCAGAACGACCTGCGAGGCGGAGGAGGAAGCATGAGCTTGCATGATGAGCCTTGGCCCGTGCAGGGCGTTGATACCGGCGCCTCAGCGACCGTGGGGCACGCGATGGCACCGCCGGGTGGTTTGTGAATACAATCGGGCCGTCCCTTCAGCGGGCCACATGATGAACACTGCCGTCGCGATGCCAGCCCCGATCCGCCGGATCAGCTCCGATGTCCGTGCACTGGCGGCCAGCGGAGACCCCGTGATCCGGGCAAGGAGCCCCTACGCCGAAGGCAGGGGAGCACGCCTGCCGATGGGAGACGGCACCGGCTTCGTCGATTACGTGTACATCAGCGATGACCTGTTCCTGCTCGGCGGCAAGGGCGCGCCAGAAACAGACCTCGAGGAAGTATTCGTCGGCGAGGGTCATCTCAAATTCAATTTCCACCTGTCCGGGCGCAGCCACATCCAGCTCGGCAGCGACGAGCCCATGGCCAATGACGGGCTGAACGGCGGCATCCTCATCCAGCCGGTAGGCACCGCCAAGCGGGAGGTCACCCGGGCCGGCACGCCCCACGAGTACCTCACCATCATTTGCGGCCCCGAACTGCTCCCACGACTGTTCGAAGACCACATCGGGAAACTGCCCACGCCCATACAGGCCTTCGCGCGCAGCTTGCCGGTGAGTTACGGCGGGCAGTTCCGTCCCACGCCCGATATGGTCTCCCGCGTACGCAGCCTGCTGAATTCGGCTTACAGCGGCACCTTGCGCTCGGTGCAGACCGAGGCGGTGGCACTCGAACTGTTGTGCGCGACGCTGCATCTTCTGGCGGGCGGCTCGGAGGGCGACACTGCACCACGCCTGCGCAGCCGCGATATCACGCTCCTGCAGGAAGCGGCCGACATCATCTCGCGCGAGCACACCAACCCTCCCACGCTCGAGCAACTGGCGCGCAGGCTCGGGATCAACCAGAACAAGCTCACGCAGGGCTTTCGTCACCAGTTCGGCATGACGGTGGCGCAGTACTGCCAGACGCAGCGCATGAACGAAGCCGCCCGCCTGCTGAAAGACGACGCGCTCACGATCTACCGCGTGTCGGAGCTCGTGGGGTATGAATTTCCGGGCAACTTCACGGCAGCGTTCAAACGGCATTTCGGCGTCTCGCCGAAGTCATTCCGTCGCTGAGGAGCCAGCGGCCAGTTGCCGCCGCACATCCGCATGGAATTCCCTGGTCACGGGATAGTTCCAGAGCGCGGCAATGGCGCCCAGCCACACCAGACCGGGCAGCACCAGTCCCACCAATCCCAGATCGACAATCGCAGACGGCCCGTTTTCCCCCGCGGGATCAAAACCCAGCAGGCCGAGTAGCGGCAAGGCGATACCCACGCTCAGCGCCAGCGCCAGTTTGTTGATCAGGTTGTACAGGGCCATATACGTGCCCGCCTGGTCGCCGCCGCCTTCCAGCATGCCCACGTCAACTGCATCCGCCACGATCGAGGTCGGCAGGACCCATATCGGCGAGATCACCAGCCCTTTCAGCAGAAACAGCCCGAACACGACCCAGTAGGCGTCCGGCGGGATGACGAAGTAGAGCGGCAGCAACGCACCCACCCCGATGGCCGAGCACGCCAGCACACGGTGCTTTCCAAAGCGATTTGCCAACTTGACGATGAAGGGTGTGAACGCAACGCCAACCACGAACTGGGCAAGTACGAACTCGAGAAAAGCGGAGCTGGGAAGTTTCGCAATGAAGTCCAGCACCATGATGATGCAGGCGTTGTAGATGTGCAGCCCCAGCCACAGCGCGAACAGGCCCGCCAGCAGACGCATGAAGTGCCGGTTGCGGGCAACAGAGGAGAGCGCGTCTCGCAGCGGCGGCACGTCCTGCCGCGGGGCAGGTCCGGGGCCGCAGCCTCGCAGGGCGATCAGCACGGTGACAGGCAGGATGACGAGTACCGACCAGGTGAAGACCCTCAGGATCTCGCGCAGGGACGGATCCTGCTCCGGCAGTATCAGGATCGGCAGCCCGGTGGCCACGAGCACGCCTGCCATGAGCGCGCCCTCGCGATAACCCACGATGCGGTTGCGCTCGAGGTAATCGTCGGAAAGATCCGCTCCCCAGGACTGGTAGGGAATCTGCAGCGCCGCCCATGCCACGTAGAAGAGCATGATCACAACGAACAGGTATGTGCCGCTCACATTCTCGGGAGGCTGGCAGAGCAGTACCGTCAGCACCATGAGGAAGGGGGTTGCTGCCAACACCCAGGGCTTGCGCCTTCCCCAGCGTGACCGGGTCTTGTCAGAGAGGTAGCCCGCGACGGGATCGATGATCCCGTCCCAGGCCCGCGCGAGAAAGAACACCAGACCGACCGACGCAAGCCCGAGGCCGAGTTCCTGCGCATAGAACGTCGGCACAAACATGATCAGCGGCATCGTCAGCATCGAGATCGGCACCGCGGGTGCTGAATAGGCCAGCAACCTGGCGGTACCGATTCGGTTCATGCTGGCTCAGGTCTCCGGTGTTGCCTCTACCCTCCAGAGCATCAGAAGGAGTAAAGCGTGCTGAGCCCCACGGTACGCGGGCGTACGATGAACTCATAGTCCCCGAAGAGGTTGCTCTGCGTCCCCGAGACACCGCGCTCATCAGCCACGTTGTTCAGGAACAGGCTCACGTTCCAGGCCTCCATGAGATCCACGCCAGTACGCACGTTCAGGATGCCGAAGCCACCGGCCTCGCGGTTGGCCGGGTCGTTGGTGCGGAACTGCGAATCGAACTGACTACCGTAGGTGTAATCGGCGCGCAGGAAGGCGTCCCGACCCGCCAGCGGGAAGCTGTACTCGGCGCTGGCACTGAAGGTGAAGTCGGAAACACCCGGCACCGTGTCGCCCGATTCAGCACCGAGGAAGGCGTCATCCTTGTCGAGCTGACCATTGTTGTAGCCCGCCGTTGCCGACAGGAAGAATGCATCGGTGACCTGGGCCTGGAGGTCGACTTCAAAGCCGTCGACGGTCGCCTTGGCCGTGTTGGTAAAAAAGGTGAAGCCGCAAGCCAACTGCTTGCGCACCTGAATGTCTTTCCAGTCGATGTGATACGCAGCAGCATTCAGCTGCACCCTGCCATCCGCAAGAGTGGACTTGGCGCCCAGTTCGTAGTTCCAGATGAAGTCGGACCCGAAGTCGAGCGGGGCGGCAGTGAGCCCCAATGCGTTCACTTCCGCGCGGCAGCCGGTGCCGGCATCAAGCGGGACGGGTTGGTTGATGCCGCCGATGCGATACCCACGCGACACGGTGCCGTAGAACATCACATCATCCGAGGCCTTGTATGACAGCGTTGCCTTGGGATTGACGTCGTCCTCGTCGGCATCACCGGTGCGCAGCGTGGCGCCACCGTTGATCAGGCCATTCGCGGCCTGGCTGAAGTCCTGCTTCGCCTTGAACCAGCGCAGGCCCGCTACCAGCGACCACGCATCCGCGAAATCCCAGGTGACCTCACCGAAGACGGCGGTCTGTTCCATGGTCTGGTCCGTGACCGCCTCGTAGGGAATATCCGGATTGCCCAGCAGATCTGTGAGGCCACCCAGCCAGTCGTCGAGCCCTTCGACGACGCCGTTCTGGCTGAAGGACTTGTCCATGTCGAACCAGTAGTAGCCGACGACCCAGGACAGTGCTCCGTCTCCCTGGGAAGCGAGGCGCAACTCCTCCACCGTTTGCTCGTGCTTGTTGTCGTTCACCAGTGGCGCCGCGATCTGCGTAGGGCCACCGACCACCGCTGACGGGACACCGAAGAACAACTGCGGGACGACAGAGGTGTCCTGCACGTCATAGACGGTGCGCTCGTAACGCGATGTGGCAGAGGTAAGACTCGCCCAGCCAAGGTCGTACTCGAGGGTGAGGCTGTAGACATCGATGTCGTCTTCGTTCACCTCCTCGAGGAAACGCACCTGCTCGAGGTCGTCGCGGTCCAGTTTCAGCCCGGCGACCTTCACCTTGACGTCGCGGTCCACGCTGCTCTCGCCGTCGACGTTGTACTCATGCTTGCTGTAACGGCCGAGAATGTTCAATTGCTCGGTGGGCTTCCACAGCGCCGTGATGGTTCCCGTGGTGAGGTCACTGCCGTCGGTGTTGTCTTCGGGGCCTTTCTTGGTCTGATAGGCAGTACCTGTCTGGACCAGGTTGTCGATGTAGCCGCCGTCGGAGCGGTAGCCGCCCACCACACGTACTGCGAAGGTATCGCTCAGCGGGACGTTCAGCATGAGATCCGTTTTCCAGCTCTCGTCACCGCTCTTGGTCGAAGAGAGCCCCGCCCCCACCTTGCCGGCAAAGGCCTCGGTATCGGGGCGGTTCGTGATGTAGCGAACCGTGCCACCCATGGCGCCTGCACCGTAGAGTGTGCTCTGCGGCCCCTTCAGGACCTCGACACGCTCCAGGTCGAAAAGCGAGAGATCAGGCGAGGAGCCATTCTCGTTGTTGGTGCCTCCGTTGCCCGTCATCGGTACGTCGTCCAGATAGACCGAGACGGTTTCCTGCGGTTCGGACTCGGATGTGCTGGAGATGCCGCGCATCTTCAGTTTTTTCTGGTTGGTGCCTGCATTGAAGGCGGTGAAGCCCGGCACCCGCCCCGCGATGTCCTCAATGCTGCTGGCACCCAGTTTCCGAAGGGTATCGCCGGTGATGGCCTGTATGGTCATCGGCGTGTCCTGCAGAGCCTGGTCCCCGCGCTTGGCAGCAGTGACGACGATCTCCTCGATGGTTTCGGCCGCATTCGCAGCACCAGACGACAACAATGCGATTGCGACGGCAAGTACCGAGGGCGCGAACATGGGGGCAATAGAACGGTGGGTCATGGCGGGTCTCCGCGAATCAGGATGGCGGTTTAGAAGGGGGGAATCGTGATCGGAGTCTATTTGCGGGTCGTCAGCAGGGCATATTCGAAAGAATCAAAAACTGATTCCATCAAGTTTATTTTCCGTTCGGGGGAACTCCTGGCGTCACCAGACATTCGGCTCCCGCATCACAGCAATGATGTTCGGATGGAATAGAGAATTGTCCGAATCGAAGAATTCCACGGGTTCGGGGCGAACCTATACTGCCCGCCGAAGCGACCGACCGGGTGGTGGGATGAGCAGTTCGCAGGCAACGTTCGACTGGATAATCGTGGGCGGCGGCTCCGCGGGCTGCGTGCTCGCCAACCGCCTGTCGGAGGATCGCAGCAAGCGCGTCGCACTGCTGGAGGCGGGCGGCACGGATGGCGATCTGCGCAGCCGCATCCCGGCCGGCAGCATCCTGGCGGTGGCCAGCGACAAGCTGAACTGGAAATACGAACTCGAGCCTGATGCGTCCCTCGGCGGCGCGGTACATGTCTGGCCCGCCGGGCGCCTGCTCGGTGGTGGGAGTTCGATCAACGGCATGATGTTCATCAGGTCCCACCCCCGGGACTTCGATCACTGGGCGAGCCTGGGCAACGAGGGCTGGTCGTCCGCCGACGTGCTGCCCTACTTCAAGCGCATGGAACACAACGAACGTGGCGGCGGAACTTTCCGTGGTGTCGGCGGCCCGCAGGCCGTCTCCGATTGCCGTGCGCCCCACCCGCTCACCGATATCTGGATGCGCGCGGCGGAAGAAGCCGGCATCGAACGCAATCCGGACCTCAACGGGGAAAAGCCCGAGGGCGTGGACTACGTCCAGGCATCACAAAAAGACGGCTGGCGCCACTCCACGTCGCAGGCGTATCTGCGCGGCGTGCGCAGGCCCAACCTCGAGGTACGCACAGGCTGCGTCGTGCATCGTGTTCTTTTCGAGGGCCGGCGGGCCTGTGGCGTCGAGTACACGCATGGCGGCCAGACAGTCCGTCTTAAGGCGAACTGCGGTGTCGTGGTGTCGGCGGGGAGCCTGAGCAGCCCGAAGTTGCTACAGATATCGGGCATAGGGCCCGGAGACATGCTGCAGGGATTCGGCATACCCGTGATATCGGACCTACCCGGCGTGGGGGCGAATCTGCAGGAGCATCCCGCAGTCCTCACGACCACTTTCGTCGACAGCCCTACGCTCTCGACCGACACCGGGCCTTTGCGGAACATCGTGCACGGGCTGAATTTCCTGCTGCGCGGTCGCGGGCCGCTGACCACGTCGATAGGCCATGCGCAGGCCTTCGTGAGGAGCAGTCCCGACAAGGAAATTCCGGACATCCAGTTGATCATGTCCCCGTTTGCGTATGACTTTCACGAGGCGGGCGCGCGGCTCTGCCGCGAACAGGTATTCGCGGTCTGTGTGGGCCTCATGCGGCCTCGCAGCCGCGGCACCATCTCACTGCGCTCGCCCGACCCTGCGGACCGGCCGCGCATCCACCACGAGTTGCTGGGCTCACAGGAGGATGTTGCAGACATGATCAAGGGTCTGCGGCTGGGACGACACGTGCTCGAACAACCCGCGATCAGATCCATCGTGCACGGCGAGCGTCATCCCGGGCACACGCTCGTGTCGGATGCAGACCTCGAGTCGTTCGTCCGCACGAATGCTTTCCCGATGTACCACCCGGTGGGCACCTGCCGCATGGGCAAGGACGATGGCGCCGTCGTGGACCACCGCCTTGCCGTACGCGGCGTCGAGCGCCTGTGGGTAGCAGACGCTTCGGTCATGCCCACGCTCCCTTCGGGCAACACCAACGCCACCGTCATCATGATCGGCGAGAAAGCGTCGGACCTTCTGCGTGAGGCTGTCGCATGAGCCTGCTGCCGGGCTGCGATGCCTCCGTGCTCGACGCCTGGTTTGCGCGCGACTACACCGGAGCCCACCGCAATTTCGCAGAAGCCTGCGACCACGCCGGCATCACCCGACGCTTCGTGCAGCACCCCGGTACGGGTCCTGCCGGAGAACCGGTAGGCATCAGCGTCGCTCGCCTCGGCCCGCTCTGCGCAGACAGGATTCTTGTCATCCTGTCAGGCGTGCACGGCCCGGAGCTGATGTGCGGCTCTGCGATACAGACAGGCCTTCTGCAGACGGGAATGCTCGGTGCACTCTCGCCCGATACTGCGGTGCTGATGGTGCACGCGGTCAATCCCTGGGGGGCGGCATACGCCAGCCGCACCAACGAGGACAACATCGATCTCTGTCGGAACTTCGTGGATTTCAACGCCCCGCTACCGGTCAATGCAGGGTATCGGGCAATCGCGAGGGCTTTTCATTCGCAGGCCGAGGACGGAGACGCACTGCTCGCCGAATTCGCACGCCAGCACGGCACGCTTGCACTCAATACCGCGATGTGGGGTGGGCAGTACGAGGAGCCGTCGGGGTTTTCTTTCGGCGGGCATGCGCCCGCGTGGTCGCGCCTCGTACTCGAGTCCGTGCTTCGGGAGCATGTGGGTTCGGCGCAACGGATCGTCGTAGTGGATTGCCACAGCGGTGTAGGCCCGTATGGCTACGGCCTGGCGGTGTGCATGCAGGCGGGCACCGCCCTAGAGCGCGTGCGGAAGATGTTCGGCCACTGGGTGCTGGCACCACGCGAGGCCGGCGCGGGCGACTACTACCCCGTCACCGGTCACGCCTCCGATGGCTACGAAAGCTGGTTCGAGGGACGCGAACTCAGCGCCATCGTCCTCGAGTTCGGCACCTATGACCTCCAGCACACCTCAGGCGTGATGCGGGCGGAACAGCGGCTGCGTCACCACGGCGACAGCATCCGGGCACCGGAGGCCATCAGGCACGATGTCGTGGAGGCCTACTGCCCGGCTGATCCGGCGTGGCGCTATGCGGTGTGGACACGCGCGCTGCAGGTGGTCGAGCAATCGATCGCCGGCCTGCATACCTGACAGGAGCGAAACAGATGAGCACATTCAAGGCAGTGGTTGTGCAGTGGGCACCGGAGTACCACGACCCCCGTCGCGGAGCAGAGAAAGCCTGCGCCGCAATCGCCGAAGCCGCCGCACTGGGTGCGCGCCTCGTCGTGTTCCCGGAGGTGTGGCTGCAAGGTTACCCCTACTGGGCAAGCATCAGCGTGCGCGACCCGCGCTTCACCTGGTTCCGCCGGCAATTGCAAGCCTGCGCCGTGTCTGTACACGGCCCCGAAGTGGCCATGGTGCGTACCGCCGCAGCGCGCGCGGGCTGTGTCGTCGTGCTGAGCCTTCAGGAAAGTGCAGGCGGCACTGTGTTCAACACCCAGATCTTCATCGGAGCGGACGGCAATCTGCTGGGCGCGCACCGCAAGCTGGTTCCCACGACCACGGAGCGACTGGTCTGGGGAAGGGGGGACGGATCCGACATCGAAGCGTGGGATACACCCGTCGGCAAGCTCGGCGGGCTCATCTGCTTCGAGCACATGATGCCGCTGGCACGTTATGCGCTCTGCAATCTCGGCGTCCAGGTGCATGCCAGTGTCTGGCCGGGGCACACGACGATCAATCCGTGGGTGGATGCCTGCACGCGGCAACTCGCCTTCGAGAACGGCTGCTTTGTGCTGGTCGCGCGCGAAGTGATGTCCGCAGATCGGCTACCCCCAGGCAGCCCTGATGTGAGCGACGACCCTTCGCGCTGGGCCATGCAGGGCGGCAGCGCCATCATCGGCCCCAACGGCCAGTATCTGGCCGGTCCGGTCTTCGACCGGGAGGTGCTCGTCGAGGCAGAGATAGATCTGGCGCTGATCGACGACGTCAAGTGGTTGTACGACGGCGCAGGCCACTACAGTCGCCCGGATGTCTTTTCCCTGCACTGGGATCGCTCCGTCAAATCGCCTCTGAAATGTCCGGTTGCCGAGGAGTAGGCCCGATGCCGACGGCAACGTGCCTGCTGCACACAGATCACCGGGGCCCTGCATGAATCAGGTGAACAGTCCTGCCATTGACTGGTACGCCCGAGCCGCAACGGCGGGTTTCGACGTGCGGCCATTCATTGATGGTTCCGCGCGGGATGAGGAACCCCGGGACGTTCATGCCCGCACCAACCCGGCAGACGGAACGCCAGCACCCTCGTGTCCCTGCGCCGGAGCGGATGACATCGGATCTGCCGTGCGTGCCGCGCGGCGCGCTTTCGATGCCGGTCCGTGGGGGCGCATGGGGCCACAGGGAAGACGCCAGTCGCTTCTGCAGTTTGCCAGCCTCATCGAGCGCGATGCGGAGTTGATCGCGCTCGACGACTGTCTGGATATAGGCAAGCCGATCTCCGCCGCGCTCGGCGAAGCAGGCGTCGCCGCGGGTTTCATCCGCTATTACGCCGAGTCCATCGACAAGACCTTCGGCGCGACCGCACCGACCGGACCGAACTCGCTGGAACTCCAGCTGCAGCGCCCCAGAGGCGTGGTCGGGATCATCACGCCTTGGAATTTCCCCGCCATCAACGTCGCACTCAAGATCGGCCCTGCCCTGGCGGCAGGCAACAGCGTGGTGGTCAAACCATCGGAGCTATCACCGCGCTCCACTTTCAGGCTCGCGCGGCTTGCCATAGAGGCGGGCATCCCCCCAGGCGTGTTCAACGTAGTGCCGGGAGCTGGTGCAACCGGCGAACTCCTGGCGCGCAACGCGGCCGTGGACATGCTGGCCTTCACCGGATCCACCGCGAGCGGCAAAGCCGTGCTGATGGCTATCGGATCGAGCACGATCAAGCCGGTGATCCTCGAGTGTGGCGGCAAGTCTCCCGAGATCGTCTTCGGCGACATGTCGGCGGCAGACCTGAAGGACCTTGTGGCGCAGATTCTCGGCGGCGCACTGTGGAACCAGGGGCAGGTGTGCGTAGCGCGTTCGCGTCTGATCGTGCATGAATCACTGTACGACGCGCTCCTCGCGGAACTGCTTGAGCAGGCCTCTGCCATACGCGTGGGGCACCCGCTGGATCCGCTCACGCGGTTTGGTCCACTGGCAAGTCCACTTCAGCGACAACGGGTCATGCGCTACATCGATTCCGGCGTGGAGGCGGGAGCCACTCTGGCTCTGGATGGCCGTTCCCCCGCGGACGGTGGGCAGGGTTGCTTCGTGGCTCCGACCGTACTGAGCGGCGTCGCCCCGGATTCGCGAGTCGCCCGGGAAGAAATCTTCGGCCCCGTCATCGCAGTCTTTCGTTTCCGGACGGAGGCAGAGGCGGTGGAGCTTGCCAACGACAGCGAATATGGCTTGGCGGCAACCGTCTGGACGCGCGATCTCGGACGCGGGCACAGAGTGGCCAGTGCACTTCACAGCGGCAACGTCCGCGTGCTTAGCGCCCCTGTGAGTGCCGAGGGCGCAGGCTTTGCGCACAGCTCCGAGCCGGCGGGGCAGTCGGGTTTCGGCATCGAGGGAGGCATGCGGGGACTCGAGAGCTACACGAGGCGCCAAGCCGTGGAGTTCAGCTGGTCCGACTGAGCATCGATCAGGGTTGCATTCGCCCGTCGGGCAACCCCAACCACTCCACCCCCATGTGCCCCTCTTTCACATAGAGCAGCGCACCAGAGTCACCCGCACGCGGTGTATGGCGACTGCCCGCGGGCAGACGCAACCACGTGAGTGCCGGGTAATCGCCGTCCTCGTCGTGCAGGGAGCCTTCCAGCACCAGAATCTCCTCGCCCCTTTCGTGCACATGCTCCATGAACACCGTGCCCGGCGCCGAGCGCGAGAGCCGCGTACGCACGCCGCCGTGCTCGTGCAGCGGCAGGATTCTGTGCCCCGGCACGAAACCTTCCTGCCACTGCGCCGCGCACGTATCGACGCGCAGCGCTTGCGTGTCACCCTCGGCGAACTGCCAGAGCTTCACGAAGATGGTGCAGCCGCCCTCGGAATAGGGTGAATGCCCGCTGCCCGGCGGATTGCGCACGTAGGTGCCGGGCGGGTTATCGCCGTGCTCGTCCGAGAACACGCCCTCGAGCACCAGATACTCTTCGCCACCGCCGTGCACGTGCCGCGAGAAACGCGAGCCCGGCGCGTAACGCACGATGCTGGTGGCACGGGCCACTTCGCCACCGATGCGATCAAGCATGCGCCGCTCCACGCCGGCCATGGGAGACGGCAGCCATTCGGCATCTGCCGTGTGCAGTACCACGCGCTGCGAGAAATCGTGATTAAAGCTACCGGGGCGGGTCGTCATGGACGTGGGTGCCTGAGGGCCTGAGCATGGGGATCTGCTCATCGATCCTGCCGGTCACTCTCCAGAATTGCGAGTATGTCCTGACGGTCACCGAGCAACCTCACCACATCGAGGTGTCGGGGCGTGTCGAAGTAAAACCACTGCATCGGAAACTCCTTGAGCCTCCACGATCTGAGGCCGGGCACATCGCACATCTGCCCCAATCGAGGCGAGCCTATCAGGGGTTGCTGTTTCAGGGTGTCGAGGGCTGCGAGCGCATCGTCGAAAAAGCGCTCGGCAACAAGACGGCCAGCCTCCACGCTGTAGTGGCGCGTCGCCTCGACCAGGTCCTCTTCGGCTGCAGGCCGCAGGAGAAGCGGCTTCAATCGGCGTCGCCCAGGGCCCGATGGCGCAACTCCAACGCCAACTCGGGCGTCAGGTTCCGGCCTTCGCCGGATGCCAGCCCATCGGCAATAAGCTCACGCAGGCGCTTGCGGGACTGCTCTTCCTGATCCCGACGGATCAATTCGCGCAGGTACTCGCTGGTGTTCCCGAATTCTCCGGAGCGAACACGCTGATCAACGTAGGCACGCAACGTCGGGGGAAGGGCAAAGCTCATGGTCTGACTCATCGGCCGATCCTATGAAGGCTCAACAATCGTTGTCAATTTCATGCCTCGGGCTCATGACTCAATCTCCGGAGAGCCCCGCCCCCGTCAGGTAATACACCGCGAAACTCGCCAGCCAGTGCTCGCCCTCGTAGTGACCCGACGACACCAGCGGCAAGCCCACCGCAGCGTGCGCCTGCATCGCCTGCTCCAGATTGCGGCGCCGGCGGTCACGCGTGTCGAGCGCGCTTGCGATGCCTTGCATCGCCGATGCGCGGCTCAGATTCAATCCCACCAGATGAACGATCTGCGGATCTTCCAGATCGCTCACCACCGCGGGCGTGGCCCAAGCACCGAGCCGTGCGCGACGCAGCCCCGGCGCGAAACGGTTCAGCCACGAGGAATAGGCTTTGGGCTTCAGCACGCGGCGCATCAGGTCCGCGACGTTCAAGCCCGGCGAAAAGAAGTCCTGCCCCGAGGGCTCGAAGGTGGTGGGGTAGTCAGCATCCTTGAAGTAGTAATCCTTCGCGCGTTGCAGCAGCAGTGCCTCGAATGCCACGTTCCCGGTTGCGCGTGCGTAATCGATCATCTGCGAGAGCGCCCACGCGGTGTCGGGATGGATGCCGGTGCGCACGGGATAGGTGAGCCGCGGCAGGTAACCCTCCGTGAGCGCGACGATGCGATCTTCCAGCGGGCGAAGATTAGCGGCCCACGAGCGTGCATCCGGATCATCGAAGCCGCGCAACTCCTGCGCGAGGCGCAGCAGCCAGGCCCAGCCGTACATGCGCTCGAAGCTCTGGTTGTGGCGCGGCTCGAAGTAGGCCGTCTCCGCCAGGAGGTTTTCTTTCGTGAGATGCGCACCGATCCGCGTGCGGATCTCCGCGGCCTCCGGCAATTCCGGATGCAGCCGCAGCAAGCGCAGCAGCATCCAGTGCGCGTGCACCGAGGAATGCCAGTCGAAGTGGCCCCAGAAGGCCGGGTGCAGTTCGCGCGGGGTCTTGAGATCCGCGGGCCCGGTGAGGAGTTCGTTCGGCTTGTTCGGGTACTCGCGGTCCAGCCCCGCGAGCGACATCCGTGCAAAGTGCGAGGCCTGTTCCATATCCGCTCCCGGCGCGAGCGCCGCTCCCGCATCGTTGCCCATCAGAGTTGCCATCACGCCCATGAGCAGCGCAGCAAGCCGCGCGACAGCCGTTGTCACTCGCATCGCTGCTCCCGCGCGCCTATGATCCGGCCCGGATTCTGGACCGGTACCACGGGCATGACAACGACGACGCGATTCAACGGCCGCACCTCCGCAGACGAGGTGCTCGCAGGGCGCGATCTTTCCGCGCGGACGGTGCTGGTCACCGGTGCAAACGGCGGCATCGGCTTCGAGACGGCGCGTGCGCTGGCAGCTGCCGGTGCGCGCGTGCTGCTCGCGTGTCGCAACCGCGCCGCCGGTGAAGATGCCGTGGCCCGCATCCGGGCTC
>CAIXOY010000428.1 GCA_903921135.1 uncultured Gammaproteobacteria bacterium | reverse complement strand
TCGACCTGCCGAACGTGTCTGAAGACTACGTGCACCGCATCGGCCGTACCGGTCGTGCGGGCTCGCCGGGCGAAGCGATCTCGCTGGTCTGCCACGACGACGAATCGATGCTGCCAGGCATCGAGCGGCTGCTGAAGAAAAAACTCCCGCGCGCGACGCTGTCGGAAGAAGACCGCGCGGAACTCGAGGCCATCGTGAAAACCGCAGGCCCCGACGTGGACAACCGCCCGCCGATGCCGCCGCGCCGCGGACAGCGTCCGCAGGGCCGGCCGCAAGGTGGCAGGCCGGACGCCAATCGCGCGCGCGCTGACAGCGGCCGGGACAGCGGCCGTGCGCAGGAGCCGCGCCGGGACGGTGGCCGCCCGCAAGGGCCGGGCCGTGATGGCAATCGACCGCAGGGCCCTGGCCGCGACGGCAACCGTCCGCAGGAAGCACGCAGGGACGGTGGCCGCCCGCAGGAACCCAGACGTGACGGTGGCCGCGGCCCCGGTGATCAGCGCCGTGAGGGCAACCGGCCCTTCTCCGAGGCCCGTCGCGACGGCAATCGCGCACCGCCGCAAGAGCGCGACGGCAACCGCGCGCCCCCCGAACGCGATGGCAACCGCATGCCCGAGCGCGATGGCAACCGCGAGCCGCAGGGCACGGGCCAGACGCGCGGCGTGGGCATGCATCGCGGCCTGCCCACGCGGGGCGGTTACCGCTGAGAAAGGCTCAGATCCAGCGGCGTACCTTGCTGCAATACGCGGCGTAGGACGCACCGAAGAGGCGGCGCAGGGCCGCCTCTTCGGGCTCGATCTGGAAACGCGCGATGTACCCCACCCACAGGGGCATCACGAGCAGCGCGAGCGGCTGCCCCAAGAACACAGACCACGCGCCGAGCAAGACCAGCATCCCCAGATACATGGGGTTCCTGCTGCGCCGGTAGATACCGGCCACTACCAGTTGTGAAGCACGGTCAGGGTGCAGAGGGTCGACCGTGGTCTTGGCACGCCCGAAGGCCACCACGCCTGACAACATGCACGAAAAACCGAGCGCGAGCAGCACCACCGCCAACTCCGCCTGAAAAGGGAAGGCGAGCCGCGCTTGCGGCACCCATCTGTCCAGCCCCCAGGCAAGCGCGGCCAGCGCGAGGGCAAGCAGCGGCGGCGGAATACGGGTTTCCATGGCAGGTTCCAGCGAGGGATGGCGCGGCCATTGTGCCCGCGCCACGGCGGCCATGCCATTGGTTACACTTCGGCGCACACACCGCATCCGGAGCAACGCCGTGGATTCCAGCGCCGCACGCCGACTGATCGATCCGCTCTGGATGGATTCCATCCTGCCCTCGCTGGTCGAGTACATCCGCATCCCGAACAAATCGCCCCACTTCGATGCGAACTGGCAACAGCACGGTTACATGGACGATGCCGTGACGCTGGTGGAGCGCTGGTGCCGCAGCCACGCGCCGCGCGGCATGGAACTCGAGGTGGTGCGCTTGCCCGGCCGCACGCCGCTCATCTTCATGGAGATCCCGGGCAGCATCGACGACACCGTGCTGCTCTACGGCCACCTCGACAAGCAACCCGAGATGGTCGGCTGGGAAGACGGGCTCGGGCCGTGGACGCCCGTGCTGCGTGACGGAAAGCTCTACGGCCGAGGCGGCGCCGATGACGGTTACTCCGCATTCGCTTCACTCGCCGCCATCCTCGCGCTGCAGGAGCAGGGCCTGCCGCACGCGCGCTGCGTGGTGATCATCGAAGCCTGCGAGGAATCGGGCAGCTACGATCTGCCCGCCTACATCGAACATCTGCGTGACCGCATCGGCACGCCCTCTCTGGTGGTGTGCCTCGATTCCGGCGCTGCGAACTACGAGCAGCTCTGGCTCACGGTTTCGCTGCGCGGGATGGTCCACGCGAAGCTCTCGGCCACCGTGCTGCGCGAGGGCGTGCACTCGGGGTTTTCCTCGGGCGTGGTGCCCTCGAGCTTCCGTGTGCTGCGGCAGTTGCTCACCCGGCTCGAAGACGAAAGCACTGGCGCCATGCGCCTGCCGGAATTGCATGCCGACGTACCCCCCGACCGCCTGGCCGAAGTCCGCAAGATGGCCGAGGCGCTGGGTGACGAGGTGTGGACGCAGTTTCCTTTCGCGCCCGGTGTGAAGCCGATGGGCGGCGACAACATCGAGCGCATCCTCGGCCGCACCTGGCGCTCGACGCTCTCGGTCACTGGCGCTGCGGGAATGCCCCCGCTGGAATCCGCGGGCAATGTGTTGCGCCCGCACACCGCGCTCGCGCTCAGCATCCGTCTGCCGCCGACGACGAATGCAGATGTCGCGCTCGCCGCCGTGAGCCGCGAACTCACGCGTGATCCGCCGAGCGGCGCACAGATCGCGCTGGAGGCAGACGCTCAGGGCGGCTGGAACGCGCCCAGCGTGGCGCCGTGGCTGGGAACCGCGCTGGAGCAGGCCTCGCAGCAGAACTTCGGGCGCGCGTTCATGTGCATGGGTGAGGGCGGCAGCATCCCCTTCATGGGCATGCTCGGTGCGGCCTTCCCCGAGGCACAGTTCATGATCACGGGCGTGCTGGGACCGGGCTCCAACGCGCACGGCCCGAACGAGTTCCTGCACATCGAATTCGCGCGCAAATTGACCGTCTGCGTCTCGCAAGTGCTGGCCGCACACGCGCAGCGCCGCAGCGCCTGACACCGGAGATCACGGCATGAGCGCTCTTTCGCAAACACCGCCCGCGCTGCTGGCGGACGCTGATATCGCGCACTGGGACCACGAGGCCGACGTGATCGTGGTGGGCTTCGGTTCTGCGGGCGCCAGCGCAGCGACGCTGCGCGCGGGTGACCTGGTGCTCAACGGCATCGCCGTGCCGGCCTCTGTCGACCAGACCAATCCGGCCGATGGCAGCCTGATTCCCTACGCAGAAGCGAGCAGTGCGCTGGCCATAGCCACGGCGATCAACGCGCGCAGCGCTGACACCGGCGTGACCGCCCAGGCCGACCCGGCCTCGATGACCGGGTCTACCATCACCACCGACACGGCGCCGACCACCAGTTTCGCGCCGCTTGACGATGGCACGCCGCGAGTGGCGCTGTTCGTCAACGGCACTCAGGTGCTAGTACCGCTCTATGCGGACGCCGATGATCGGGCGGCAGGCATCGTGGAGGCCATCAACCATCAGGTCGAGGGTGTCACCGCCACCGACAACGGCAATGGCCGGGGCATATCGCTGGCCACCGATGGGCGCAACCTGTCGGTCTGGTTTGCCGCCGGCACTGGCCTCGCGGCGACCGATTTCGGCCTCAGCGCAAACGATGTCATCGCCGCGGCCTCGGGGGCGGCCGCAAAGCTGCATTTTGGCGAGGTGAGGCTTTATTCCAGCCTGCCGCCTGCACCGTTTCCGCTGCCGCCGTCGATCGCGGGTTCGCCGACGCCGCAGCCCCCGCCGACTGGTGAAATTCAGGTCAGCGCGGGCAGTAACGGTTTTGGCAGCGACTCGAACTTCATCGCGTTGGGCTTTATCGCCGGCACCTACGGCGGGC
>CAIXOY010000427.1 GCA_903921135.1 uncultured Gammaproteobacteria bacterium | reverse complement strand
GGCAACCGCCACTGGCAACCGGCCTGGCGGGATGCGAGCCCGCGTGCGGAGTACGACGTGATCGTGGTGGGCGGTGGCGGGCACGGGCTGGCGACCGCGTTTTATCTCGCGAAAGTGCACGGCATCCGCCGCGTGGCGGTGCTCGAGAAGGGCTGGATCGGCGGCGGCAATGTGGGCCGCAACACCACCATCGTGCGCTCGAACTATCTGCTGCCCGGCAACATTCCCTTCTATGAGTGGTCGATGAAACTCTGGGAAGGGCTGGAGCAGGAACTCAACTACAACGCGATGGTGAGCCAGCGCGGCGTGCTGAATCTTTTCCACACCGATGCACAACGCGACGCCGCCGTGCGCCGCGGCAACGCCATGCGCCTGCACGGCGTGGATGCGGAACTTCTGGACACCGCCGAGGTGCGCCGTCTGGAACCGCTGATCGCCACCAGCAACACGCGTTTCCCCGTGAAGGGCGGTCTGCTGCAACGCCGCGGCGGCACGGTGCGTCATGACGCGGTAGCCTGGGGCTATGCGCGCGCGGCAGATCGCCTGGGCGTGGACATCATCCAGAACTGCGAGGTCACGGGTTTTCTGCAGGACGGCGAGCGCATCACCGGCGTGCAGAGCACCCGCGGCGAGATCCGCGCCGCGCGCATCGGGCTCGCCTGCGCAGGGCATTCTTCGCAGGTGGCAGCGCTCGCGGGGCTCCGGCTTCCGATCGAGAGCCACGTGCTGCAGGCCTTTGTCTCCGAGGGCCTGAAGCCGCTCGTGCCCGGTGTGGTTACCTTCGGCGCGGGGCACTTCTATGTGAGCCAGTCCGACAAGGGCGGGCTCGTCTTCGGCGGCGACATCGACGGTTACAACACCTATGCGCAGCGCGGCAACCTCGCCACCGTGGAAGACGTCTGCGAGGCAGGCATGGCGATGATGCCCTCGCTCGGGCGCCTGCGCTTGCTGCGCAGTTGGGGCGGCATCATGGACATGTCGATGGACGGCTCGCCCATCATCGACCGTACCCCGCGCGAGGGGCTGTATCTCAACGCCGGCTGGTGCTATGGCGGTTTCAAGGCCACGCCGGCCTCGGGCTGGTGCTTCGCGCACCTGCTGGCGCAGGACGAGCACCACCCCGTGGCCGCCGCCTACCGCCTCGACCGCTTCGCGCGCGGCGCGCTCATCGACGAAAAGGCCCAGGGGCCTTTTCCCAACCGGCACTGACGGCCATGCGCATCCCCTGCCCCCACTGTGGACTGCGGCCCTACGAGGAATTTGCGTACCTGGGCGATGCGTCCCCGCAGCGCCCTTCGTTCGACAACGCGGACGCAGCTGCACGCGAGGCCGCCTTCGCCGATTACGTGTACCTGCGCGAGAACCCCGCCGGCCGCTTCCGCGAACTGTGGTTCCACACGGGTGGCTGCCAGAGCTGGCTGGAGGTGGAGCGCGACACGCGCACGCACCGGATCCACGGCTGCCGCGATGTGCGTGAGCCAGCGGAGCGTGCACCATGAGCCTGCAGGTGAATCGCTTGCCGAGCGGCGGGCTGCCGGATCGCAACACGCCGATCAGGTTCCGCTTCGACAGCAAGGACTGTTCCGGCTTTGCGGGTGACACGCTCGCCTCGGCGCTGCTCGCCTGCGGCGTGAAGCTCTTCGGCAGATCCTTCAAATACCACCGTCCGCGCGGGCTCTGGAGCGCCGGCCCCGAAGAACCCAACGCGCTGGTGGAACTGCGCAAAGGCGCCCGGCGCGAACCCAACACGCGCGCCACCGTGGTCGAGCTCTTCGAGGGGCTGGAGGCGCAGAGCCAGAACCGCTGGCCCTCGCTTGCCTTCGACGTGCAGGCAGTGAACGGCTGGTTCGCGCCGCTCTTCGGCGCGGGCTTCTACTACAAGACCTTCATGTGGCCCGC
>CAIXOY010000426.1 GCA_903921135.1 uncultured Gammaproteobacteria bacterium | reverse complement strand
CTGCAAGGCCTGCGGCACGCATATGCACGGCGAGGTCTGCGACACCGATCACCACTTCTTCGGGCTGGCATTCATCCACCCGGAACTGGGCAGCGGGGCATCACCCGCGCCGGAGTTCGCGGGCTTCGTGTCGTCGATCATCGAGAGCGGGGTTTCACCCACGCGGATGGTGGGGATCCGCAGGGCGCTCGGCGATCAGGGCATCGCGGCATGC
This sequence comes from uncultured Gammaproteobacteria bacterium, assembly GCA_903921135.1. Taxonomy (GTDB): domain Bacteria; phylum Pseudomonadota; class Gammaproteobacteria; order Pseudomonadales; family UBA5518; genus UBA5518. The sequence continues at coordinate 5,910 of CAIXOY010000426.1, read as the reverse complement.
GATGCCTTCTCGCCGGAGATCATGGACCTGATCGCGTGGCACCGGATCAAGCTCGCGCGCGAGGCGCGGGCGTAGTCAGCGAAGAGCGCGCGGCGGGGCTCAGTGCCCTGCCGCCATTTTCTCGATCTGCGCGGCCAGTTTGCTGAAGTCCCAGTAGGCACGCAGCGAGACGATCTTGCCTTCGTCGTTGGCGGTGTAGACCGCCACACAGTCGGTGGTGATCAGGCTGCCGTCGGGGAGTTTGTTCGAGAGCGTGACCACGTTGGCGCAGGAGTCGCCCGAGGGGTGGCTCTCGCGGATATCGAAGCTGTTGATGCCGTTCGGCATCGCCATGTTCCAGAAAGCCTCGATGGCCGCTTTGCCCTGATGGCCCAGTCCGGCGGGATCCAGCGGGGACACACCCACCGGATCCTGCACGATGGCGTCGTCCGCGAAGAGATCGAGCCATGCCTGCTTGTTGCCTTCGACAACGTACTTGCCGGATTTGCGGCTGGCTTCCAGGGCGAGGTAGCAGTTGGGCATGGCGGGGCTCCTGAGTTTTTAGGGTTCGCGGATCGTACTACACAGGCGCTGGCTGCGAGCCCCGGATCAGCCGCCCCGGCGTGGCGCCCGTGGGCTGCCCGCGGTCATAGACCATCTCGCCGCTCACGATCGTCGCCACATAACCCTCGGCCGTCTGGAACACGCGCCGCCCGCCCGCGGGCAGGTCATAGATGACGCCCGGTGTGTGCAGCTTCAACCCTTCGAAATCGATCAGGTTGAGATCGGCCTTCATTCCGGGGCGCAGCAGCCCGCGATCGAGCAGACCCACCGAACGCGCCGTCTTCTGCGTCTGCAGGTGGACCACCCATTCGATCGGCACGCATTCCCCGCGCTGACGGTCACGCGCCATGTACTGGAGCATGAAGGTGGGCGTGCTGGCGTCGCAGAGCACGCCGCAGTGGGCGCCGGCATCCGAGAGGCTGATCACAGCGTTCTCGTCGTGGAGCATCGCAAGCTGACGGCTCAAATCGTGGGTCTGGTAGCCGAAGACCGGGAAGAACAGCATCCGCTTGCCGTCGTTCTCGAGCATGCGGTCGTAGGCGCGCTCCGCAGGGCTCACGCCGAGCCGCGCAGCCTCTGCGGCAATGCTGTCGCCGGGCGCGGGCTCGTAGCAGGGGTCGTCGCCGAGCGGGTACATGCTCTCCCACTCGCCCAGCAGCCGATCAAGGATGGGATGACCGAAAGCCTGCGCGGGCTCGGCAAGCATGGCCGCCTTCACCGCCGGGTCCCGCAGTTTCGCCAGACGCTCCTCTGCCGGCAGGCCGGCGAGCGGCGCGAAGGTCTGGTGCATCATGAACGGGTGCGCAGTGCCGTCGAAGCCCAAGAGGATCGTCACCGGCCGAGCCCCCACGTGGGCGATCAGCTGGGCGCCCTCTGAATTGGCCTTCCGCACGTATTCCAGTTGCTCGCGTACCCGCGTCCACTCCTCGTCGCTGCGGTAGAACAGCACGAAGCCGATCGGGCGCCCGGTCTCGATGGACAGGCGCTTGATCCAGTCCATCTCTTTCTGCCACTCGTCAAAGTCCGAGACCAGCTGGTACACCCCTTTGCCGATGTCGCCCAGTACACGCCCGATGCCCAGCAGCTCGTTCTCGTCGGCATAGGTGCCCGGCATCACCTCACCCTCGCGGGTCCGGTGCAGCTGCGTACGGGAGGTGCTGAAACCGACGGCTCCCGCTTCGATGCCCTCGCGCACGATGGCGGCCATTTTCTGGACGTCATCCGGGGTGGCGGCTTCGTTGCGCACGCCCCGCTCGCCCATCACGTAGGTACGCACCGCGCAATGCGGCACCTGGGCCGCGATGTCGATGGCGTGGGGCAGGCGATCCAGCGTGTCGAGATACTCCGGGAAGCTCTCCCACTCCCAGGTGATGCCTTCATGCAGTGCCGTGCCGGGGATGTCTTCGACGTCTTCCATGATGGCAATCAACGCATCGCGGGAGGCCGCATCGGGTTTGCAGGGCGCAAAGCCCACGCCGCAATTGCCCATCACCAGCGTGGTGGTGCCGTGGTTGGAGGCGGGAGAGAGCAGCGGATCCCAGGTTGCCTGCCCATCCATGTGGGTGTGCACGTCCACCCAACCCGGCGTGACCAGCAGGCCTGCAGCATCGAGTTCGCGCGTGGCGGAACCGCTCACCTGCCCCACCGCCACGATGCGGGAGCCAGAGATGGCGACATCGCCCCGGAAGGCCGGCGAGCCGCTGCCATCGACGATATTGCCGTTGCGAATGAGCAGGTCGTAATGCACGGAGGTGTCCTCGGGAGTGGGGGCCAGAAGGCCCGACCTGCCGGAGTCTAGCGCAGCGCCCTCCCGCGGATGCTTACCCTTTTTTGAGGAACTTCCCGGGGAAAGCGCACACCACCCCTGCCAACTTTTCACCGGATTAGACCCGAACGGGGCAGGAAGAGGCCGGATTCCGGGTCCATGCTTCAGGCCGGGAAGGTTCCCGCCGGTGGGAAGCACGGGGTGCAACCGGTCGAATCATGCGGATATAGTAGGGATTGAGTCGCCCATAAAAGCGACTCGCGGGCCCGACATGGCCCGCAGATGTTCAGGTCCAGAGAATCAAATAGCAATTTCCGACAAGGGGTATCACATGCGCAGAAGGTCTTCCATTTCCCAATTCCAGATGTCGGCCATCGCCCTCGCGATCGCGGCCACATCCGGTGTGGCCGTGCCGGCCCTCGCCCAGGAAGGCGGTCTCGAGGAAATCGTGGTCACGGCCCAGCGCCGCGAAGAGTCCCTGCAGGACACCCCGATCTCCATCACCGCCTTCACCGAGAGCAAACTGACCGACCTCGGCGTCTTTGACGTCGCGCAGGTCGCCGACTTCGCTCCCAACGTCAACATCCAGAAGCAGCCGTCCTCCAACGGCAACATGGGTATCTTCATCCGCGGCATGGGCATGGGCGAGACCTCGCTCCTTGCCGACCCGAAGGTGGGCATGTACATCGATGGCGTCTTCATGAGCAAGACCATTGGCGCCGTGTTCGACGTCGTCGACATCGAGCGGGTGGAAGTGCTGCGCGGCCCGCAGGGCACGCTCTTCGGTCGCAACACCACGGGTGGCGCGGTGAACGTCACCACCAAGAAGCCCACCGGTGAGTGGGGCTTCAAGGCCGACGCCTCGGTCGGCAACTTCGGTTACACCCGTGAAGGCGTGAGCATCGACTTCCCGAAAGTGGCCAACGTGGCCGCCAAGGTCAGCCTGAACCGCATGAAGACCGACGGCTGGGCCGACAACAACTACTCCGGCCCCGCACAGCCCACGATGAGCCCGCGGGACGAGGTGGCCAAAAACCTCGCCAGCGAAGACAACTGGGCCGGCCGTCTGGCCCTGCGCTGGACCCCGACCGACGCCGTGACGGTCGACTACTCCTACGACATGACCGACAACAAAGGCGTTCCCGCTCCCTTCCAGATCACCAAGGTCAAGGACAGCCTCTACAACGGCTTCAGCACCACGCCGCTGCCCTTCACCTTCCTGGGCGGCTCGCTCTACCAGGACATGGCCGCCACCGTTGGCGACCCCAAGAAGCGCCGCGACGACTACACCCTCGACGCCGTGGCCGAGGAGTGGCTGGACATCGAAGGCCACACGCTGTCTGTTGCCTGGGAGCTTTCCGACTCCCTGACGCTGAAGTACATCGGCGGCATGCGCAGCGTCGATTCGGGCTATGACAGCACCGACCTCGACGGCGGCGCCTACATCGCCCGTGACCTGTTCTACGGCGGCGGCGCGGCCGTGCCCACCCCCGGCTTCCACGCCGGGATCGACAAGGGCAACATCAGCACCGACACCCACGAGTTGCAGATCATCGGCAACCTGATGGACGAGAAACTGTTCTTCACCGGCGGCCTCTTCACCTACAAGGAGAAGGTCATACAGGTGAACCCGCAGACCTTCTCGCTGCCGATCGCATTCGTCGCAGCACAAGGCGCGAACACCCCGTTCCTGGGGCCGCTCTATAACGCAGCCGGCTTCTGCCCGCCCGCGCTCGGCGGCTTTGTCTGCACCGGCACGCAGCGCCTGCCCCTCTTCGACTCGGTCGGCGAGATCGGCGTGAGCGACTTCTCCTACGGCGGCGACTCGGAGTCTGTAGCAGCCTACGGGCAGGTCACCTACAAGTTCACCGAGCAGTTCGACCTCACGGCAGGCATCCGCTACACCGAGGACGACAAGGACCAGTGGCTCTACAACCAGAGCCTGGACATCGACGCGGTGACGGCCGGCACGCAGGTAGGCCGCGTGGAAGCGGACGACACCTGGAGCAACACCAGCTATGTCGTGGTGGGTAACTACAAGATCACGGACGACGTCAGCACCTACCTCAAGTATTCAACCGGCTATAACGGCGGCGGCTTCAACGCCCGCGCCAGCACGCTCGGCTCCTTCACCACTCCGTTCGCGGAAGAAGAAGTCAAGAGCTGGGAACTGGGCATGAAGTCCGAGTGGTGGGAAAACCGCCTGCGTGTGAACGCGGCTGTCTTCACCAACGACTACACCGACATCCAGATCGCGCAGTTCGAGGCAGGCACGGGCGGCGCCTCCAGCCGCATCGTGAACGCAGGTGCCGGCACCTACCAGGGCCTCGAACTCGAAGTCGTGATGGTGCCCGTCGATGGCCTGACCATCGAGGCCAGCTACGGCTACCTCGACGCGGAGTACGACGAGTTCCTTGCCCGGAACCCGGCCACCAACCAGCTCGAGGACATCTCCGGCATCACCACCGTGACGCAGGCCCCGGAGAACTCCGCCAACGTCGGCATGCAGTACGACTTCGCGCCGATCGCCATCGGCCAGATCTCGGCGCGTGTGGACGTGGCCTACAAGGACGCCTTCGTGTTCCACCCCTTCAACAACCAGTTCGACTCGACGGACGACCGCACCCTGGTCAACGCCCGTCTGAGCCTGAGCGAAGTCGCTCTGGGCGACGGTTCGCTGCGGGTGTCGCTGTGGGGCAAGAACCTGACGGACGAGGAGTACCGGAACTGGGGTATCGACTTCGGTTCGCTGGGCTTCGCGGGTGACGTCTACGGCGAGCCGCGCACCTACGGCCTCGACGTGAGCTACCAGTACCAGTAAGACCGGCTTCGGCCGGCCCCTTGCAGAGCGGCCTTCGGGCCGCTCTTTTTTTGTGCCTCGGATGGACCAGAACACCCGCTTCGACCCGCCACTATGGCTACGCAACGCGCACACCCAGTCGATCCTGGCGAGCGCGGGGCCACGCCGTGCGCTGGCGCGCGCGCGCGCCCGGGCACTGCTCGTTGCGAGTCGTGAAGAGATCCTGGATTGCGGCGATGGCATCCGCCTGCACGGCGAGTACGCGGCTGCGGGGACGAAGGCACCCGGTATCGCCATCCTGATCCACGGTTGGCACGGACACATCGGCGCTGCCTACCTGCTCACGGCAGCGGCGGCACTCTTCGACAGGGGCTTCTCGGTATTCCGCCTGCACCTGCGTGACCACGGCCCGAGTTCGCACCTGAACCGGGAGCTGTTCAACTCGGTGCGTTTGCCAGAGGTGGTGAATGCGGTCGCGCGTATCGCAGAGCTGCATCCGCACCCGAGGCTCTTCCTGGGTGGTTTCTCGCTGGGTGGAAACTTTGCACTGCGCGTGGCGTTGGCGGCGCCGGAGCAGCAGATCCCGCTCACGCGCGTGGTGGCGATCTGCCCCGTGCTGGACCCGGCGCACACCATGACGGTGCTGGGCCGAAGCCCGCTCTATCACGGGTATTTCCTGCGCAAGTGGAAGCGGGCGATGCAGGAGAAACTGCGCCATTTCCCGGACTACGGCTTCGGTGCCGAACTGGAAACGCTGCGCAGTCTGGAGGACATGAACCGCTTCTTCGTGCCGCGCTACACG
>CAIXOY010000425.1 GCA_903921135.1 uncultured Gammaproteobacteria bacterium | reverse complement strand
CCCGCCCTCAGGCCGATGCAGCAGGCGTCAGCACCAACCTGACGGTACGCAAATCCATCCGCGCCCCCGCCGTCTGGTACAGCGCCTTCGCCACCGCGTTATCGGCGGGCGTATCGATCTCGAGTTGCAACTCCCCCCGCTCGCGACACAACTCCCGCGCCCGCCGCAGCAGCGCCTGACCCACGCCCCCCCGGCGCAGATCCCCGTCGACGAACAACGCCCGCAACAGCCGGAACCCGGACAGGGTGAAGGGGCAACTCCCCGCAAGCGTATGCGCGAAGCCGTGGAGCTTCACGCCCGGCTCCTCGGCCACGAGGATGCACACCCCGTCCACCGCGAGCTGCGCCTCGACCCACGCCGTGGAACCCGGCAGATCCGAGGGCGAGCCCTGGCTCTGCCGGTAGAGATTGACCAGGCGGGCGAGAGCGGGGACGTCTGCCGTTGTGGCAGCGCGCACGACCACACTCACATCCTTGCGGCCGAAATCCCGAGTGCTGAGCGTGTTTCCGTGATCCGGCACGAAAACCCACGGGAACACCGTTGCCAGGAAAGCCAGGCTCTGCATGCGGATCTGCTGGCAATCGAAGCCTTCGCTGTCGAAGAGCACGCCCTGCCACGCGATCTCGATCATTCCCGATATCGCGAGAGCGATCACGTCGGCGTTGTGGTCCACGGGCGGGTCGGCCACCTCGATCACGCCGCGGCAAAGCTCCGTGATCAGGAAATGCACCTGGTCGTCGTGGCGGGCGCAGATTTCCTGGTACTCGGCCCGGGTCTTTGCCTCGCTCATGAAGGCATACCAGACCGCGGCACTGCCGGGCTTGATGATCACCGGGTCGGTGGCGTACAGCACCAGCGCGCGCAGCCGGTCTGCCGGTGCGGGCCCGGCCTGTTCGACGGCGGTCCAGACCGAGAGGTAGAACTCATCCGTGACCGCCTTCAGCGTCTCGAGGAGCAGTTCTTCCTTGGAGCTGAAATAGAAGTTCACGCTCCCCGTGGAGATGCCCGCGTGATTGGCGATATGGGCGAGCGTGACGCCGGAGAGGCCTTTTTCAAGGATGGCCTCGGAAGCGGCGGCCACGAGGCGGCGGCGTTGTTCCTCGAGTGCGAACTGGCCCGCTGCGGTGCGGCGCTGCGTCATGGTTGCTCTCCCTGCCTTATGTTGTTCTGGGATGCCTCAGCCCGGTGTGCGAGGTGTCTTCTCGCCTGCCGTGGCCTCCTGCCGTACCGGGAAGCGCGCATAGTAGAACGCGAAGCGTTCCCGCACAGCCCCCACATCGATCCCGAAGTCCCCCTCCAGGTCGTACTGCACCTGCCCGTGTTTGCCGCGCGGGTTGGCAGCCAGGAAGCCGTCGATCTGCGCCTCGGCCGCGGGCGTGAACGTGAGCCCCGCCATCTCGTAGACCCGTTTGATAGTGGACTTCTGGTCTGCCATGTACTCGTGGAAGAGCACGTCGATGGACTGCGCGGCGGGCAGGCACTCGCGGTCCCGCACGCAGGCACGCAGCAGCATCTCGACGCGGTCGATCCAGTAATTCGCGAGTTGCTTGAGGTCCAGCGGCAGCGTGCGACGCAGGCGGTCCCCGTAGGCGAGCATGGTGATCGCCGACTGGATCACGGCGATCGGGTCACGGTGCGTCACCACCACGGTCGCGTCCGGGTAGGTGTGGATCAGCGGCCCGAAGTTCTCCATGTGCGGAGGGGATTTCATCACCCAGCGGTTCGGCCCGCGCAGCCACGTCATGGCCTTCAGCGCGCGCTTGCCCCAGGCGTAGTGCGGCGTCTGGTCGTGCGCGAAGTAGTAATCGCGCCAGCGGTACGGCCGCGAGAGCCACTCGGGCAGATACGTTGTGAAGTCCGAGCCCTGCAGCTCGATGTCCTCGTGCACGTGCTCGGGTGCCATCTCGTGCATGGCGGGCATCAGCGGCAGCAGTGCTTCGAAATTGCCCCACATCTCGCGCGTGCGGGTGAAGCGCGGGTCTTCGCCCGGCACGGTGGGCGTGTCGTTGTGCGCGGGTACGGGCTCCATGGTTTCCCAGAGCGGCATGGAGCGCAGGCGCGTGTCGGCGGCGAGGATGTTCACCAGATGCGTGGTGCCCGAGCGCGGCAGGCCCGCGATGATGATCGGGCGGTCGAGCACGATCGCGTCTATCTCCGGGTGTTTCTTCCACAGGTCCACGAGCCGGAGCCTTGCCACGCAGTAGCGCACGCAGTCGCCGAACATGCCCGCACGGCCCACGGGCCCCAGGCCTTTGTCTTCCTCGAAGCAGGACAGCCAGAGCGCGAGCCGCTCGCGGAAATCATCGGGCCCGAAATCGCTCAAACCGGTGGTGGCGCGGGCGGCCGCGAGCACGGCTTCGATGTCCATCACCACCGGCGGCGTGGCCGCGATCACGCTTTTCAGCGTGTCGGAGAGCACCGGGTTGGCGAGGTCCGTGATGCGTATCGCGCCGGTGTGTTCACTCATCGCAGTGCACCAGCACTTTGGCGGAATGGTGCTTGTCTTGCGAGACGGCGAAGGCCTCGAGGAAATCCCCGAAACCGTAGGTGTGGCTCACCAGCGGTGAGATGTCCACCGAGGTGTCGCAGAGCGCCTCGATCACGGCGGGGAACTCGTCCGGGTAGGCGAGCGACATCTCGAAGGAGAGTTCCTTCGCGAGCGCGATCTGGAAGTTGATCGGCACCTCGGTGTGGTGCACCGCCACGATCACGAGTTTGGCGTGGAAGGGCGCCATCGTGACCAGCGACTGCAGCACCGCGCCCACGCCTGTCACCTCGAACCAGAGGTTGGCGTTCGCCACCGGCCAACCGAAGACATCGCCCTTGCCGTGGGTGCGGCAGAGGGCCTCGAAGACGTCCTCGTTGCCGGGGTTGATGGTGGTGTTCGCACCGAGCGCACGGGCACGCGCAAGACGGCTGTCTGCCATGTCGACCACGGTGATGTCTTTCACGCCGCGCCGCGCTAGCCCGAAGACGATGCCGAGCCCGATAGGCCCTGCGCCCATCACCACCACCTTGTCACCGGGGCCTGCGCCGGAGCGATT
>CAIXOY010000424.1 GCA_903921135.1 uncultured Gammaproteobacteria bacterium | reverse complement strand
TATGAAACGCCCGAAACCTTCCTTGCGCCCGGGGTCGATGTCGGCCAGCGCCTCGGGCGCAATGGCGATCATGTGGCGCGCGCGCTCGAGTGTGCCGCGCACCTCGTTCGGCGCGTAGCGGATGGGGCGTCCCATCTGCCAGCTCAGCTCGCCCGCAATCACAGCGGTGTGTGCTTCGAAGGCTGAGCAGAAGCGCGTGCAGATCGCGGCACGATCGGCAAGCGAGGTGCTCCGCCAGAGACGTTGCGCGGCAACGGCGCGCTCGAGGGTGGCGTCGAGTTCGGCTGCGCTCGCAAGCGGGCGCTCGCAGAGGACGGAGCCATCGACCGGGCTGATGGTGCGCTGGATCTGCATTCAGATGATCTCGAAGTAGCGGGCGAGTTCCCAATCGCTGATGTGGCGGCGGTACTCGCGCTCTTCCCACTCGCGTGAGGCGGCGAAGTGCTCGACGAATGCCGCACCGAACCAGTCTCTGGCCATATCGCTCGCCTTCAGGCGCTGCGCCGAATCCCACAGGGTGCGCGGCAGCGCGAGGCGCTTCGGGTGCTTGGCGGCGTAGCTGTTGCCCTTCACGGGTGCGGTGGGCTCGACGCGGTTCTCGATGCCCCAGAGCCCGGAGGCCACGGCAGCGGCGAGCGAGAGATAGGGGTTGGCGTCGGCCGCGGCCACGCGGTATTCCACCCGCTGCGACTTCGGGCTGCCGCTGATCACGCGCAGCGCGCAGGTGCGGTTGTCCACCGACCAGGTGGCATCCGTGGGCGCCCAGAAGCCGGGAATGAGCCGCGTGTAGGAATTCACCGTGGGCGAGATCATCGCGAGCAGTTCGGGCATCAGCTTCTGTTGCCCGCCTACGAACCAGCGCATCGCATCGCTCATGCCGTGCGGCTTGGCGGCGTCATGGAACACGGGCTTGCCCGCGCCATCGCGCAGCGACATGTGGATGTGACCGCTCTGTCCCGGGTAGTCCTGCGACCACTTGGCCATGAAAGTGGCCATCAACCCGCGACGCTGCGCGATCACCTTGGCGAAGGTCTTGAAGAGCGCCGCCTTGTCGGCGGCGGCAAGTGCGGTGTCGACCGTGATGGCGGCCTCGAGCACGCCAGGACCTGTCTCTTCGTGCAGGCCCTCGATCGGGATATCCATGGCCTCGCAGTTCGCCAGCAGATCGCGGTAGAGATCGCTCCACACGCTGTTGCGGATCACCGAGTAGCCGAACATGTCCGGCGTGATGGGCTTGAGATTTTTGAAGTGCTTCGCGCGCACGGAATCGGGTGTTTCTTCGAACACGAAGAACTCGTACTCGAAGCCGGCGAAGACCTGGTAGCCCATGCCGCTCGCACGATCGAGCACCCGTCGCAGCAAGGTGCGCGGGCACACAGCCGCCGCGGGGCCCGCAAATTCCGCCAGAAAGAACAGCACCGGGTCTTCCCACGGCAGCGCGCGGCAGGACTCGGGCACGATGCGCGCCTCGGTGTCCGGATAGCCGGTGTGCCAGCCCGTGAGCTGCACGTTGTCGTAGAGCTGGTCTTTGCTGTCCCAGCCGAGCACCACATCGCAGAAGCCGAAGCCACCCTCGAGCGAGGAGAGGAACTTGGCCGCGGACATGTACTTGCCCCGCAGCACGCCGTCGATGTCGAAGGCACCCACCTTCACGTGGCTCAATCCCCGCGCCTCGACGATGGCGCGCGCCTCGGCGGCGCTGCTGACCTTGCGGGGGTTGTCCATGGGTATCTCCGGGCGGTGGCGGGTGGCCGCGACTATCGCACCGGGTGCCGCGCGCGTGCAATTGCGCGAAGGACGCTCAGCGAGCCGGCTTCCAGGCCACGGCCTCGACCTCCATCAGCAGCCCCGGCACCAGCAATTCCTTCACGATCACCACCGAGCTCGCGGGCGGGTGCGCGGTAAAGATGCGGTTGCGCACCGCGGCAAAACCGCCGTAGGCCGAGCGCTCCGTGAGATAGCACACGAGTTTCACCACGTGCTCGGGCCCGGCGCCCGCGCTCGCGAGTACGGCGAGGATGTTGGCAAAGCACTGCTCGGCCTGAGCGGCGGGGTCATCCGCTCCCACCAGTGCGCCGCCCGCAAGCGCGACCTGGCCCGAGACATGGATCCAGCCGTCGGCCACCGTGGCCTGCGACATCCCGCTGAAGCGCATCCCTTCGGGGTCGACGCGTTCGATGATCATGACTGTTCCTCAGGGAAGGCCCGCGCCGGGCACGCTGACGCGCACCACGTCGATGCGACCGCCGCGCTCGCGCAGCGTGACGTTGCGGTCGTGATGCGGTGCCACGCAGATGTAGAGATCGCGGCGCTCCTCGCCGCCCAGCATGCAGGCGTAGGTGTTGCCGCCGCTCACGTTGATGCGCTCGAGGATCTCGCCGCCTTCGCGTACGCGCAGCACCGAGTTGCCCACGGTCGAGATCCAGACACAGCCCTCGGCATCCAGGCAGATGCCGTCCGGGAGGATGTCGCTGGCGAGCTGCGCGAATACGCGGTGATCCTTCAGCCGCCCGCCTTCGCCGATCGTCCAGGCGTGCAGCCGGGAGGCAAGAGACTCGGCGATGATCAGCGTGCGCCCGTCCGGGCTGATCACGCTGCCGTTCGGGCAGACGAGGCCATCGCAGGCTTCCTCCACGCGTCCGTCCACCTGCACCAGCGCGACCGCGGTGGTGCATGGCGTCTCGCCCTTGTCGAAATCGAAACCGATGTTGCCGACATAGGCGCGGCCCTGCGCGTCCACCACCATGTCGTTGCTGTGGCCAGGGTGCAGTGCGCCCAGTTCGGCCCACGGCGCGAGTGTGCCGTTGCTCCGCCGGTAGAGCCTGCGCTCGTGCATCGAGACCACGAGCATGTCGCCGTCTGGCAACCAGCCGATTCCCGAGGGGCAGCCGGGAACCTCGAAGGACTCGAGGACGTCTCCGGAGGGTGCGAGGCGCCGCACGAAACCCTCGTGCTGGTCCGAGAACCACAGGGATCCGGCGTGCCAGCGCGGGCACTCCGGAAACGCGAAGCCGCCTGCGAGGGTGCGTGGCGTGGCGCTCATGCGTTCAGCTCCTTGCACACGCGCGGAGGATCGCGCCCAAGCGTTCGATGCCCGCGGTGATGACCGGCTCCGTCACGTGGCTGTAGGCGAGGCGCACATACTGGCGCCCGTCGCCCTCGCCCATGAAGCGCTCGCCGGGCCTGAAGAAAATCCCCTGCTTGCCCGCGAGCTCGGCGGCGCGCGCCCAGTCGACGCGCTCGTCGATCTCGAGCCAGAGGTAGAACGAGCCCCGCGGCTCGCGGAAACGCACGTAATCGCCGCAATGCGCGCGCACCGCCGCAACGGCCGCCCGGCACTTGGCGCCGTAGACCGCGGACGCTGCAGCGACGTGCGGATCGAACAGACCTTCCGCCATGAATTCCGCCATCAGCCGCGAAAGCCACTGGCTCACGCCCAGATCCTGCCGCACGCCCGCGAGCGCGCCGATGCCCTCCGGGCTGCCCGCCATCCAGCCCAGACGCAGCCCCGGCGCCACCGTCTTGCTGAAGGCGTTGCACTGCATCACGCGCCCGCTCGTGTCCATGCCGAGCAGGGAGGGCAGGGGCTCGCCGGCAAAGCGCAGCTCCCCGTAGACGTTGTCTTCCAGCACCATGAAATCGAAACGTTCCGCGAGCTCCAGCAGATGCCGGCGACGCGGCACCGAGAGCTCCATCCCGGTGGGAAGCTGGAAGGTGGCGATGGTGTAGACCATTTTCACGCGGCGGCCTTCTGCGGCCAGCGTGCCCAGCAGTTGCTCCAGTGCCTGCGTGTCCATGCCGTCGGCGTCCACCGGCACGGTGCGGATCTCGGCGCCGGCCATTTCCATGAAACGCAGCGCATACGGGAACGAGGCCGCCTCGACGATGGCCACATCGCCCCGATCCAGATAACCGCTGATGGCAAGCGCGATGGCCTGCACCGAACCCGAGGTGAGGATGATGCCGCGCGGGTCGATGCTGCGGCCGTCTTTGGCGAGGTAGCGCGCCGCGAGTTGCCCGCGCAGGCCCTTGTAGCCGAAGACGAGTTCCTCGTAGCCGGTGGCGGCATCGAAGTATTCCAGCGCTTCGGCGCCGTCCCGCGCGAGGATTTTCTGCGCCAGCCGCAGGATTTCCTGCTGGGGGAATGTCTCGGGCGCTGCGAGGCCTTGGTCGAAATTGAAGCTGACGGGGACCTCGGGATCCGGGAAAAACAGCGGCGGACCGCCCTGTGCTGCAGTGGAATAGAGCGATCGGATGTCTGCTGGCATGGTGACCTCTTTTATGTGTTCGCGGAGTTGGTCTTGTTGGCAGGGCCGGTGCCCGCCTACGTGCTTGCTGCCTCCTCGCGCAGCCACTGCACGAAGAGCTCGTAGCCCAGCACCAGCACCACCGCGCCCACGAAAAGCCCGATGATGCCGTGGCTCAGGAAGCCCCCGATAGCGCCGAGGAAAATCACGAGAATCGGTACGTTCAGGCCGTGGCCCATGAGGAGTGGCTTCAGTACGTTGTCGAGCGGCAACAGCATGGCTGTCCAGAGACTGAACAGTACCGCTGTGGTGGTGTCGGCGTTGGCGAAGAGCCATACGGCAGCGGGCACCATGACCAGTCCCACGGTGAGTTGCACCACGCAGATCACCAGCATCAGCACGGTGAGCAGCCCCGCCGCCGGCACGCCGGCCATCAGAAGCCCCAAGCCTGCAAGCAGCGACTGCAACAGCGCCACACCGAGGATGCCCCGCGTCACGCCGCGGATGGTGGCGATGGCAAGCTCTGCGAGGTGGTGGCCGCGGGCACCGCCCAGACGCCCCGCGAAGGCCAGCGCACCGGCTCCCGAGCGCCCTGCTGTGGCGAGGAGGGCCCCGCCGATCAGGATCGATGCCACGAATTCGACGAGCGCCAGTCCGAGCCGGGCTGCGGCGCCCATCAGCCAGCTGAAAGCATCTTTCAGATAGGGCTGCAGCGTGGCGAGGGCGGCGTCGAGATTCTGCGATGCGAGCAGCCAGAACGCATGGATGCTTTCACCGACCACCGGCCAGAGCGCGACGTTCGCCGGAGGCGCAGGCACCGTCAGGCGCCCGGCCTGCCACGAAGCCAGCAAGGATTGGGTCTCGGCGGCAAGGGAGTTGCCTAGCAACACGCCCGGCACGATCACCGCGCCCAGCAGCGCCACCACCACGATCGCGCTTGCCAACGCCGGGCGGTTGCCGAGGCGTTGGGACAGCATCTGGCAGGGGCCGTGCAACGCGACGGCGAGTATCGCGCCCCAGGCAAGCGGCAGCAGGAAGGGAAACAGGATCACGCCGCACCAGCCGATCAGCAGCGCCAGCGCACCGAGCCGGATGGTGATCTCGGTGGCAAGCCGCAGCGGGCGCTCGGATTCTGGCATCGTGCGGCTTCCGGGTGGGCGGTGGGCCTCAGCGCGGACGGCGGCTGTAGGTTTCGAAGTTTTCCTGCCGCGCCTTCTCGCTCTTGCGCAACAGTATCACGGTGGCGCCGGTGCCTCCGAGGTGCTGCGGCGCCGAGTGCATGGCGAGCACCTCGGGCAGTTGCGGCAGCCAGAAGGCCACGCAGCTCTTCAGCAGCGCCGGGGTTTTGCGACCCGCGCCGCGGCCGTGGGCGATCAGACAGACGCGCAGGTCGTGCTTGAGGCAATCCCGCACCAGTTGGAACACCGCGAGGCGGGCTTGCTCTACCGTCAGACCGTGCAGGTCCAGTCGTGTTTCGATCCGGTACTCCGCGAGCCGAAGTCGCTTGAACACGCCGTACTGCACCCCCGGGCGCAGGAAAGAGAGCTCCGCGTGCGGCTCGATGAGGGGAATATCCTGCGTGGAGAGGAAGTTCGGGTCCCGCGCGAGCAGGGCTTCGGCGGCGCGGCGGCGCTCCAGCGTCCCCGGCGTGACCTCCGCGAAACGCTTGAGCAGCAGTGGTGTGTCGCCGGTGAGAGGGGTGACGTCCTCGCCCAGCAGTTCCTTGAAGTCGATGTCTTCGGCTTCGCCCGCAGTC
>CAIXOY010000423.1 GCA_903921135.1 uncultured Gammaproteobacteria bacterium | reverse complement strand
GCCCGCTGCCAGGCGATGTACCCGTCGAAACCCAGCGGCCACGGCGGGTTGGGCGTCATGCGCACACCCTGGCTGTAGCACGAGGCCCACCAGTGATCGTGGCGGCGCAGATAGACCACGATGCGCACGTCCCAGCCGGCCAGAAAATCTTTCACACGCCCGATATCGCCCCGGTTGGTGAAAACCTCGGAGCTGAGGATGACGCTGTGGCAACCCCGGTCCGCGCATTCCTGCGCGAGCTTCGGGCCGAGGTCCTCGAGTTGCGAGGGCGAGCGCACGCGTGGGGGTTTGCCCTGGGAAAATCCCAGCACATGGCTCAGCAGATGGTGCGCCTCGCTGCCGCTGCGGCCCGTGCGGGGGTAGAGCACGCCGGCGCTGCAGAGGGTGTTCTCGTGAGCGGCAAGCGTGCGCTGGATCGCGGAACTGCCGGCCTTGTTCATGCCGATGTGGAGGAACAGCCGGCGGCCGTCGCCAGACGCAGTGCGACGGCGGGGCCAGACAGGAAAACGGGGGAAGCGCAGCACCGGGGCTCTCAGATCGCGTAACCGTAGGCGGCCGCCCACTTGCCGCAGATGCGTCTGACGGTGGCGATCTGCGCCGCATCGAGCGCGGCCTCGTGGTCATAGACGCTGGGCTTGGGGGCGAAGGAGTCCATGAACCCGGGCACCGGCTCCTCGCCGATGAAATCCAGCACCCGCGCGATATGTCCCTCGGGGTCGGTGTTGAATTCCTCGTAGCGCAACTCCAGCACACGGCGCGGAAACGCCCGCTTCAGGGTGTGCAGGTTGGTGATCGACTCCAGCCAGTAGTTGCCGGCACCGACCAGGCTGCTCACCTTCATCACTTTCCCTGCGCGCAGGCTGAGGGCCACGTCCAGCGGGTTGCGGGCAATGTGGATGAACCGCGACTGCGGGAAATCCGCTGCCAGCATGGCGGCGCCGTAGACATTCTGCGGGGTCTTGTCGAACCAGCGTCTCGCGCCGGGCTTGCAACGCTGGACATAAAGCGCCATGTACTGCTGACAGAGCTCGCGGCGCGTGGAACAGGCATCGAGCATGGCCGCGAACTCTTCTTCCGATATGCCGTCGATGGCCCGGTGCCGGACCAGCGTGACGTTCTTCGAGAGTTGCTTGCGCGACGAGTCGGTGCCGAAGGGCTCGCTCCAGCGGTAGAAATGCGTTTCCTCGGGAGACGCGAGGTTCGGGTGCAGGCGCAGCACGTTGCGCAGCATTGTGGTGCCCGAGCGCACACAGCCGATGATGAAAAAGGGGGCTTTCTTCAAGGATTGCGGTCTCGCTGGGGCCGGGGTTCGGTCAAGCACAGGCGACCGGTGCCCGGCTCCGGGGCAGGGCGCCGCTCCGGCCGCGGCGCCCGGATGATACGCGCAAGGGATCAGACTCCGGTACCCCGAGGGGCGAGCCTGCGATGCGCGCGGCAGGGCAGACAGGCTCGGCGTTGCGCGCTAGCCTGCGGCCACGTCCACCAGAGCCCGCACATGCCCGTGCCTGCACGCCCGCCACACCGGTTGCTGCCCGCACCGCGCCACATCCGCCCGGCGGTGGGCGCTTTCCTGCTGCTGGCACTGGTGTCGGCACTGCTCTACAGCGGCGGCCACAACCTGGACCCGCAGGCTCTCTGGTTCCACCCGGTGCACAACTTCCTCTGCGATCTCTTCATGCCGCTGAACACCTACAACGGCAGATCCAACATGGCGAGCGCGCTGCCGGGGATCAGCGGCGGGCTGCTGCTGGTGGCGGGAGGGCTGCTGCCCGCGTGGACCTCCGTGGCCCTGCGGCTCGCGCCGGAGCGGGCAGTATCCCGACTCGTTGCGACACTCGGCCTGTTGGCGCTGGGAGCCGTGTCGCTGGTCCCGCTGGAAAACCTCGTCTCCCTCCCCTGGCCTCACCACTTCACCTTGCTCGGCGCGGTGCTCCCGGGCTGGCTCGCGACCAGCGGCGTCGCGCTGCTTGCCTTGCGCCATCCGGGCATCGACCGCAGCGCCCGCCTGCTCGGCCTCGCCGTGCTGGTGGCCGTGCCGGTGATCTTCGCGTGTTATCTCCCGTATGCGCTCGCCGGGGACACGACGGCGCCCGCCGTGGCGTTTGGCCAGAAAGTCGTGCTGTGCACAGTGCTCGCGTGGCTCTGGGCACTGGGAGGCAGCCCCGCGCTGCGCGACTGAGCGGCGTGTCAACGGCACTCTCGCGGCCGCGTTTGCCTCGACGGTCCACTCACCCGGAACACACCACCATGCACCTTCGCCTGCTTGCGCTCTCCCCGGCACTGCTCAGTCTGATGGCCTGCGCGGGGGTTCCCCCCGGACCGGAGGTGGAGGTGATGCCCGCCCCCGACATCCCGTTCGAGCAGTTCGCCGACGATGATCTGGTGTGCCGCGATTTCGCCGCCGGACGCTCCGGCGCGGCAGGCGCGGCACCAGGCGGAGAAACAGCCAAGGGGGCAGTGGCGGGGGCTGCCGCGGGCGCCGTGGCGGGTGCGATGCTGGGTCACGGCGACGGCGAAGCCATCGGCACGGGCGCGGGTGCCGGGCTCATCCTCGGTGGTGCCCACGGCATGGAGCGCGAGCACGACGCCCGGGACACGCTCCAGTACCGTTACGACACGGCCTACATGCAATGCATGTACGCCAAGGGCCATCAGGTGCCGGGTTACGGCCGAGGCGCTGAGCGGCGGCGCTGAGGCACCGGCTCACGCGCTGCGCAAGGGCTCGAGCGCTGCGCGCGCGGCGGCAAGGTGCCGGAGCGCTTCGGGATCGGATTGCAACCGGGCCCCGCAGGCATCGAGAGCGATGCGGGCTTGTTCCAGGGCCGTGACCCGACGCTCCTGTGCGGCACGCAGCCCCGACACCATGCCGGCAAACGCGGTAGAGAGATCCTTCAGTTCGTCGGAATCCCTGAGCCCGGTGTGCACATCGAGCTGTCCCTCGCCGACCTGACGACACACCTGCTCGAAGCGGTAGAGCGGCCCCGCAATCAGGTGGCTTCGGCGGATCACGGTCCTCGTGGCCGTTATGCCAGCGATCACTCCCGCCACCACGTTGCCCGCAAGGATGATGAATCCGATTTTCGACCAGAGGGACTCGACACTCACGCTGGCGCTGTAGCGGCCCGCCTGCAGATCGTC
>CAIXOY010000422.1 GCA_903921135.1 uncultured Gammaproteobacteria bacterium | reverse complement strand
GGTGTGCTTCGAGCAGGTGCGCGACCTTCCCGCCGTGGACGAGTGGGTGGGTCGTTTCGTTGCCGCGCGGAACTGGAGCGGCTTCATTGCCTTCGATTTCATCGTCGATGCCGCGGGCCAGCCCTGGGGTATCGAGTGCAATCCGCGCGCGAACAGCGGCATCCATTTCGTCGAGGAGGACTCGCTCGCGCAGGCGATCCTGCAGCCCGCGAGCACGGGCCGGCTGCGCTTTCGTCCGCCTGGCTGGCGACAGCAGTTCTACAGTTGCCTCACCGAGGCGCAGTCGCGGATGTGGCGGCGCGGTTTCGGTGCGTACTACCGCGTGCTGCGCGAGGCCAAGGATGTGACCTGGGATCGGCGCGACCCTTTACCCTTCTGGCTGATGACCTTCACCGCCGCGAACCTGCTCTGGGCCTCGGCGCGCACGGGCAGGCCGATCGGCGAGATCGCGACCGACGACATCAGCTGGTACGAGGACGGGCCCTCACCGTGAGCGCGGTGCTGGAGCGGCCCGTTTTCATCGTGGCGGCGCCGCGCTCCTGCAGCACGCTGCTGTTCCAGACGCTGGCCCAGGCCGAGGGGCTGTGGTCGCTGGGCGACGAGAGCCACCGCCTGTTCGAGTCCTATCCCAAGCTGAGCCCGATGCGTGGCGTGGTGGACTCGAACCGCCTCACGGCGGCGTTGCTCGATCCCAAGCTCGCGCAGTCGATCCCCGCGCAGTTCCTCGCGCAGATCCGTGATCGGGCCGGACGTCCTCTCGATGCGGCGCACGCGGGATGCGTGCGACTGCTGGAAAAAACGCCGAAAAACGCGCTGCGTATTTCCTTTCTGGATGCGCTGTTTCCCGATGCGCTGTTCATCTACCTGGTGCGTGACCCCTTGCCGAATCTGGGCAGCATCATCGATGCCTGGCGCACGGGGAGTTTTGTCACCTACCGGCGGTTTGCCACGGCTCACGGCCCGTGGTCCTTGCTGCTGCCGCCGCGCTGGCAGGGCTACACCGGCCGGCCGCTGGAGGAGATCGCGGCCTTCCAGTGGAGCAGCACGCATGCCTGCGTGATGGAGGATCTTGCCGCACTGCCGCGCGCGCGGTGGACGGCCGTCAATGCCGCCGAACTCATCGCCGATCCCGCGGCGAGCGTTGCGCGTCTGTGCGCTTTCATGGATGTCCCGCTCGACGCAACCTTTGCCGCACAGCTGCAGCAGCCCTTGCCTCTTTCGCGTTACACCGTGACTGCGCCGGAGGCGGGCAAATGGCGCCGTCATGCAGCGGAACTCGCGCGGGTGTGGCCGGTTGTCGCGCCGCGCGTGGCGGAGATCAACCGCTTCATCGAGGGGCTTGCAGCGCCTCTGGCGGCCACGGCGCCCGAGCCCGAGCCTTCGTCCTTCCCGTCAGCGTCAGCGTCCGCGTCTGCGTCTGCGTCTGCGCCGGCGAGTGCATTCGCGTCTGGAGCCGGCTCCGTCACGCCCGGGCGCAACGAAGCCTGCCCCTGCGGCTCCGGGCAGCGCTACAAGGCCTGTCATGGCCGCGCCGTCTGAGCCTGCGCTCCACCCGCGCGGCCGGCTCCGCTATGCTCGACGCGCACCCGCCATGCCCATCCGGATCACGCCATGAGACTCGAGGCCGAGTTCATTCCCCTGCCTTATGCCTTCGACGCCGCACGCATGGCAGAGGAGATCGCGCAGTTCGAGGCGCAGCCGTGGATGGATCACCCCGACAACACCGAGGGCAACGCCGCAATCGCGTTGATTTCTGCGGGCGGTGGCGACAACAACGGTTTCCGCGGCGAGATGACCCCCACGCCGCATCTCGCGCGCTGCCCCTACCTGCAGCAGGTGATCGCGAGCTTCGGTGAAGTCTTCGGCCGCTCGCGTCTGATGCGGCTCGAACCCGGCTGCGAGGTGAAGGCCCACGTCGATTACCACTACCACTGGCATCACCACGTGCGCATCCACGTGCCCATCGTCACCAGCCCGGAAGTGATCTTCCACTGCGGTGATGCGAGCGTGAACATGCGCGCGGGCGAAGCGTGGATCTTCGATTCCTGGCGCCGTCACCGCGTGGTGAACGGTGGCACGCGTGCGCGGGTGCATCTGGTGATCGACACAACGGGCTCTTCGCATTTCTGGCACACCGTCGAGCGCTCGCTTGCCGCCGTGCGCGCCGGCGCACCGCTTGCGCCCATGCGCGTGCCGTGGGAGCCGGGGCGGACGGTGGAGATCGCGACCGAACGCTACAACCTGCAACCGGTGCTCGCACCCGGCGAGGTGGAATACCTCACGCGCGATCTGATCGCGGATTTCGACAAGGTGCCAGAGAACGATCCGTCTGCCATCGCGCTCTACCGCCAGACCATGCTCGATTTCTGCCGCGACTGGCGCGCGCTCTGGCATCGCTTCGGCATCCACCAGCCGGGCTGGCCGCATTACGCGCGGCTGGTGGCCAGCACCGCGCGCGCCCTGCCGGATCTCGATCCACCCCTGGTGCTTGAAAACCGCACGGGGCTGGCGAAAGCAGCCTTCGCCGCGCGGGTGCTGAATGTGGCGGTTTCGCGGGAGATCTACGCCGATTTCATCGGGCTGCCGCCTGGCGCGGGGCCGCGCCTCGCCGGGCCGGGTGCCGTGCCGGCTGCGGCGCCGGCACCACCGGTGACGAGTGACGAGGCAGGCCGCAATGCGCGCTGCCCCTGCGGCTCCGGAAAGCGATTCAAGCACTGCCACGGTGCGGGTGCGCCTGCGGGCTGAGGCCTCAGATGCGCCGTGCGGCGCGATCCTGCAGCAGCGCTTGTGCTGCCAGTTGCCCCGAGAGCGAGACCATCGGCACGCCCGCCCCCGGATGCACGCCGCCGCCCGCGAGATAAAGCCCCGGCACGCGGCTGCGCGAACCCGGCCGCGTGAAACTGCTTTGCCAGCCGTGCGATGCGCTGCCATACAGGCCGCCGCCCGAGCCGGGGAAGAGCGCCTCGAAACCTGCGGGTGTGGTGAGCACCGTGGCGGCGGGGTCTGAGGAGAGCCTGAGTCCGCAGCGCGCCAACATACCGAAGGTGGCTTCGGTGCAGGCCTCCAGCGAGGCCGCATCGGGTGGGCCCACGTCCCCGTCCGCCGGCGCGTTCACCAGCACCAGCAGCCCTTCCTCGCCTGCCGGTGCGCTGCCGTCGTCGCCGCGGTCCTGCGCGCAGACATAGACAGTGGGACCGCGCGGCAGGCGACGGTGTACGAGGATGTCCTCGAACTCCGCGGCGTAATCACGCGAGAAAAACACCGTGTGCCGCGTGAGCGGAAAGCCTTCTGCCCGCGCCGCCATGCACCAGGTGAGCGCCGAGAGCGAGCGCTGCGTGCGGGCGCGCGCGGGCACGGCGCCGCGGACGGCATCGCCCAGCCGCCCATCGGCGAGCGGCTGCGTGTCGCCGTTCCAGATGATGGCATCGGCCTCGATCACGCGGCCGTCGTCCAGCGCCACGGCACTCGCCCGGCCATTGCGTTTTTCGATGCGCTCCACCGCGTGCCCGTAGATGACGCGTGCGCCGCGCGCTGTCGCGCAGCGCTCCAGCACCTGCGCGAGTCCGTGCATGCCACCTGCCACGGACCAGACGCCAAGCTTCTCCGCGTGCGCGATCAGCATCAGCGTGGAGGGCGAGAGCCAGGGCGATGAGCCGCAGTAGGTGGCGTAGCGCCCGAAAAGTTGCTGCAGGCGGTGGTCGTGGAAGTGCTCGCCCAGCGCCTTCCACAGATTCACGAAAGGGCTGGTGGCCAGCAGGCCTGGCAAACCCGACACACCCGAGCGCCAGATGAGCCCCGGCAGGGAAGGGCGGGGCGCTGCCATGAAGCGGCGCTCGAGCGATTCGTAAACCCGTGCAGAACGCCGGCAGAAGGCGCGGAAGCGATCGGCCTCGGCCGCGCCCGAGAGATCGGTGATCGCCTCAGCCGACCGCTCGGTGTCGGTGAAGAGATCGAGCCTGCCGCCTTCGTCCCAAGCGTGGCGTGCCAGGAGCCCGAGTTCGGTGAGCGGCAATTCGGCCTGCAGGTCGAAGCCTGCGCCGCCGAGCAATTCCTCGAACACCCAGCGCATCGTGAAGACGGTGGGCCCGCCATCCACCGCGCGGCCACCGACGTGCACGTGGCGCGCCTTGCCGCCCGGCGTTGCCGCACGCTCCACCACCGTGACCTCGCAGCCTGCGGCGGCGAGCGACAGCGCCGCAGAGAGCCCGCCGATACCGGCCCCCACCACCACAACGCGCGTCGAGCTCATGGCGCCCTCATGCGGGAAGGCCCGCCCAGAAGTCCTCCAGCGCGCTCACCGTTGCCGATGTCTGTTCCCAGTGCGGCAGGCCAAGCGTGGGAGCGATGCGCCTCGCCTGCCAGTTACCGCGCGCGGCGAGCAGTTCTGGCAGACGGTCGAAGCGCACATTGGGGTCGCGGTCGTGGATCACCAGCGCAGGCTGCGCGAGCCTCAGGTAGAGCGATTCGAAAGCATCCGGCGTGAACAGTATCCCCGACAGGAAGCAGAAAGGCGCGTAGCTGGCACCTTCGCAGCGCGCGGTGCGCCATGCCTGCTCGATCATCTCGGGGGGCGTATCGCCCTCGAAAGCGAGCCCGAGGAAATAGCGGATGCTGCGGCGCGAGCGCACCAGCGAGAACAGCCCGCTGCCGAGCAGCGGAAGCCGCAGAACACGGTGGATGCGGGCGCTAAGCGCACCGCCCGGCGGCCGCCGGATGCTCAGGCCCGTGGGGGAGATCAACGCCAGACTGCGCACCATGACGGGCCTCTCCAGCGCCACACGCGCCGCGAATTCTGCCCCCAGCGACAGGGCCACCACATCGGCGCCCGCACCTACCACCCGCTCCAGAAAATCGCCCAGTACCTCGGCGTAGAGTTGCGGCGTGTAGGCGATGTCGGGGCGATCGGAGTGGCCGAAGCCTGGCAACTCGGGCGCATAAACGGGCCGCGTGCCCCGGTAGTGTTCGAACAGCGGCTTCATTTCCAGCGCACTCGGTGCGGCGTTCACGCTGTGCAGGAGCACGAGCGGACGCCCGCTGCCCGAGGTGTCGCTGTAGTACGCCATGTGGCCCGCCCCGCGCGTGGGCAGCGCGGCGCGCTTTGCGTCCAGCGATTCGGGCAGGCTGCTGCTGGAATCCATGCGTTCGACCGGGATGAAGGCGTGGCCGAGCGTAGCAGAAAGCATCGCACGCGGGCCGTTTCGCCGGGGTGCCCGCCTGTGTTTGAATCCCGGCCTGCGCACACAGAACACATCCGCCGAGAGTGCCCATGGCCCTTCAGTTCCCGTTTTCCGCGATCGTCGGACAGGAAGAAATGAAACTCGCGCTGCTGATTGCAGCGGTCGATCCCTCCATCGGCGGCGTGTTGGTCTTTGGCGACCGGGGTACCGGCAAGTCCACCGCGATCCGCGCGCTCGCGGCGCTCATGCCCAAAATGCAGGTGGTGGCGGGTTGCCCCTACAACTGCGATCCGGACGTGCCGCAGGCCATGCTCTGCGAGAGCTGCCGTGCGCAGGCGAAGCTCGCCGTGCGCAGCGTGCCCGTGCCGGTGGTGGATCTGCCGCTCGGCGCCACGGAAGACCGCGTGATCGGCGCGCTGGATCTCGAGAAAGCCCTCACCCGCGGTGAGAAAGGCTTCGAGCCCGGCCTGCTCGCACGCGCCCACCGCGGGTTTCTCTATATCGACGAGGTGAACCTCCTCGAGGACCATCTGGTGGATGCCCTGCTCGATGTGGCGGCCTCCGGCGAGAACGTGGTCGAGCGCGAGGGGTTGAGCGTGCGCCACCCTGCGCGTTTCGTGCTGGTGGGCAGCGGCAACCCGGAGGAGGGCGAGCTGCGGCCGCAGCTGCTCGACCGTTTCGGGCTCTCGGTGGAGGTGAGCACGCCGGGCGATCTCGCGACGCGCGTGCGCATCGTGCAGCAGCGCGATCTCTTCGAGCGTGACCGCGAAGCCTTCGTGAAGCAGTGGAGCCGCAAGGACGGCCAGGTGCGCCGCCAACTCGAAGCCGCCCGCAAGCGCCTCGATCAGGTGGAGCTGCCGGTCGAGGTGATCGAACTCGCGGCGAAACTCTGCATGAGTCTGGGCACGGATGGTCTGCGCGGCGAACTCACGCTGATCCGTGCGGCACGCGCATTGGCGAGCCTCGAAGGCGAGTCGCTCGTCACGGCCGTGCAGCTGCGTCGCGTGGCGCCACCGGTGCTGCGCCACCGCCTGCGGCGCGACCCGCTGGATGAATCCGGTTCCGGTGTACGCGTGGAGCGCGCCATCGCCGAGGTGCTTGGGGCGTGAACCCGCCCGCGTCTCCGCCCTCGCCGTGGCAGGAGGCGCAAACGGCTGCCGCGCTGTTCGCGGTGGCACCGCACTGGCTGGGCGGCATCGTGTTGCGTGCCTGCCCGGGCCCTGTGCGTGAGACCTGGCTCGCCTCCCTGCGTGATCTCTTTTCCCCGGATACGCCCTGGCGCCCGATCCCCCAGCACGTGACGGAAGCACGGCTGCTGGGTGGCCTCGATCTGGCCGCGACGCTGCGTGCCGGGCGGCCGCTGTCCGAGCGCGGATTGCTCTCTGAATGCGACGGTGGCGTTGCCGTGCTGGCCATGGCCGAGCGCGCCTCGCGCTCCACCGTCGCGCAGATCGCGGCGGCACTCGACAACGGCGAGGTGCTGCTCGAGCGCGAAGGCGTGGCGGGGCGCTATCCCGCGGTCTTCGGCCTGGTCGCGCTGGACGAGAGCCTGGACGACGAAGACCCCGTGTCCGTGGTGCTGCAGGATCGTCTGGCCTTCCACCTTGATCTGCGCAACGTGGGCATCCGTGGCATCGACGATCCCGGCGCGGATGCCGGAATCATCCTCGAGGCCCGCGCGCGTCTGCCCCTGGTGCAGATACCCGAGCCGGAACTGCAGGCGCTGACGGCCGTTTCCATGGCCTTCGGCGTGGATTCGCTGCGCGCCGTGCTGCTCGCCTCCCGCGTGGCGCGTGCCTCTGCGGCGCTTGCCGGGCGCGATGCCGTCGCGCGGCCCGATATCGATCTGGCGGCGCGGCTGGTGCTGGTCCCGCGCGCCACGCGCCTGCTCTCTCTGGAAGAGCCGCCGGCGGAATCGCCGGAGCCGCCTGAGCCCGAAACCCCGCCCGAATCCCCTGAAGAGAACAGCGACGCGGACCCGGGCGATCCGGGTGATCGCCCTCTGGAGGATCAGGTACTCGAGGCCGTGGCGGCGAGCATTCCCGCGGGCTTGCTCGCGGCACTCAAGG
>CAIXOY010000421.1 GCA_903921135.1 uncultured Gammaproteobacteria bacterium | reverse complement strand
GGGTGCGCGGCGCGGATTTCCTCGGCGCGGGCCCCCATGCAGCCGGTGACGATCACGCGGCCGTTTTCCTTGAGAGCCTCGCCGATGGCGTCCAGAGATTCCTGTTTGGCGCTGTCGATGAAACCGCAGGTGTTGACCACGACCACGTCGGCGTCGGCGTAGGTGGGCACGAGGTCGTAGCCGTCCTGCCGCAGTTGCGTGAGGATGCGTTCGGAATCCACCAGCGCCTTGGGACAGCCGAGGCTCACGAAGCCGATCTTGGGTGTGCTCACGGGGATGTCCGCGGAAAAGGAGGGCGGCATTGTAGCCCGAGCGGACGCGATCAGAACTGCCGTGTGCCTGCCGCGCCCTGTTGGCGCACGCGAAGCCCGCAGGCGCGCAGCCGTGCGAGTAGTTCCGCGAGTTCCTCGTGCCCCAGGAATTCCCCTATGGCTACCTGCTCCCCCGCGCTGCAGAGCGAGACGCGCGGCGGGTCGTTGGGGAAGGGCGCCTCGAGCACCGAGACGCTGGTCTCCTGCGTTGCGAAACGCCATCGCCGTCGCGGACGCACCACACCCTTGTCGATCGCGAGGGTGTCTTCGCCCACGGTGATCACCTGCTGGTGGCTGCACTTCCAGTTGACGTACCAGAGCGCCGCACCCAGAAGCAGCAGTTCAATGCCCGCGAAAGGCAGGATCATCCAGGCGCCCGCCAGTGCGAAGCCGACGGCGATCAGCGAGGAATGCGCGAAAAGCAGCACCCACAGCAACCGGTTCTGGTGCCAGTCGGCAGAGCGGTTGGGTCGCAGGATGATGAGCCGCTGACCCGCGTCATGACGCACCGAGACCACGTGCGGAGTTTCCTGCGGTTGAGATGGGCAGAGGCGCATTCTAAGCTCTGCCGCCCCCGCCCTGGAAAGAGCATCCGAACCGTGAGCATTCCCCGCCTGCTGATCGGTCCCGAGGGACTCGCTGCGTGCATGGCCGGCGACGATCCCCCTGTCATCGCCGATTGCCGCTTCGTGCTGGGTGATGCCGCTGCCGGCGAGCAGGCGTACGCGCGCAGCCATGTTCCGGGCGCACACTACCTGCATCTCGACCGTGATCTGTCTGGCCCTCGCGGCGCGACGGGCGGGCGACACCCTCTGCCTGCACCCGAGGTCTTCGGCAGCACACTGGCCCGCATCGGCTTGCGCCCCGGGCAATTGCTGGTGGCCTACGACGATTCCCGGGGCGCCTGGGCTGCAAGGCTCTGGTGGTTGGCGCGCCATTTCGGTCATACGGACGTGTGCCTGCTTGATGGCGGCTGGGGGCGTTGGACTGCGCTTGGTTTGCCTGTCACTGAAGATGTTCCCGCGCCTGCCGCGGGTGTGCGGGAGTTGTGGCCCGCCGGCGGCAGTACCATCGATTTCGACGCCCTGTCAGACGAGCGTGCCCGGCGCGCGCTGCACCTGATCGACAGCCGTGACCCGCCGCGTTACGCCGGAACGGAGGAGCCCATCGATCCCGTGGGCGGGCACATTCCCGGCGCGCTCAATCTGCCGTGGAGCAGTGCCTGTGATCAGGCCGGACGCTTTCTCGATGCTGACGCGCAGCGCGAGCGGTGGCGTGCGACGGGGAACGGTCCGGTCGTGGTGTATTGCGGTTCCGGGGTCACGGCCTGCGTGAACCTGTTCTCGCGGGCGTTGGCCGGTTTTTCGGGAGATCGGCTGTATCCGGGAAGTTGGAGCGACTGGTCTGCGCGCCAGGATGCCCCGGTGGCGACGGGTCCCGAGCCGGGCTGATCGCTCCGCGCGGGCTCAGGCGCTGCCCGCCGTCCATTGCGCACAGGTGGCGCGGAATTCGTCGCAGCGGCGGTGGTAGTTGGCGGTGGTCTTGGGCATCGGCACGCGGGCGCCAGCCAGATACTCGATGACTTTTTTTCCTTCTGCGAGCAGTCGCAGGGCCTCATCTGCCAGGCGTCTCTGTTCGGCCGTTGCCTCTTCGGGAAGCGTCGGACGGAAGCCGGCCACACCTTCGCCCGCTGCCACGAAGCGCGGCCAGACCCTGAAGATGACCGGGTCGCTGCGCATCGTTTCGCTTTCGAGCTTGGCAGCGGCGGCGAGTTCGCGCAGCAGTGTGCCTATGGGTCCGAAGCCGGGGAGGCCGGCGAAGCAGGCTTCCATCTTGCCTGCCAAGCCATCGATGTCGCGCATGGCGCGCGCGATCTTCATGTAGCGGCTTTCGTAGACCGTGGCTATCGGCAGTGTGAAGGCCTTGAAGGGCTCTCCCCAGAGCTCGTCGATGCCTTCCTCGCCGCTGTAGTGTTTCACGTGGTGGCCGAGTTCAAGCGCTTCCCGGAAGCAGTCGTCGCACTGGCGCATCAGCTCGTTGTCCATGCTGATATGGACCCCGACTTCCTCGAGTTCGACGATGGTGGTGAAGAGGTCGGTGGCGCGGTTGAAGAGCGCACCCGCCAGCATCGCGGCGTTGACGCGCTTGCGTTGCGCGTCGGTTTCCGTGCGCCATGCCTCGCGTGCGGCCTCGAGTTTTTTGCCGGGGGTGTTGATGCCTTCCTCGGTGTGGTGGAAGGCCCGCTTGGTCATCTGGTCGATGAGGAGTTTTTTCTCGACGAGGGAGTTCTCGGGCGGCGCGTAATAGCGGATCCAGTAACCGTCGTAGTGGATCACGGGCTTGCCGTCGATGACGTCAAGCGTGCCCTCTTTCACTGCCTCGTTCATGTGCGGGTGGCGCGTGGCGCCCGGTCTGCTGCGGTGGCGGCATCTTAATCCCGGGATCCGCGCGCTGTGCTGTCATCATCACGGCGGGTGCAACTTTTCCCGAAGCATGAAGGGCTGCAGGGTGATGCCTTCTTCAGCCTTGGAAATGCGGGCGTCAAACCCTATGCTGTGCGACACCCGGACCGCGCCCTCCCGAAGTGTCTTCAGCGCTGGTCCCGCGCCACTCTCTGCGGAGAACGTCATGGATGCTGCCAGATCGGCCAGAAGCAGGGGTCGTGTCGAGCGCCGCGATTCCCGCCAGTACCTGACCTTTGCCCTTGCCGGTGAGGAGTACGGCGTCGATATCCTTCGCGTGCAGGAGGTGAAGGGCTGGACACCGGTCACCCGGCTGCCGCGCCTGCCGCCTTTCGTGTCCGGCGTGCTCAACCTGCGCGGCGCCATCGTCCCGATCATCGATATGCGCGCCCGTTTCGGTCTGGAGCGCGCAGAACCCGGCCCCACTACCGTCGTCATCGTCATCAATGTGGGCGAACTGGCCGAGCAGCAGGCCGCGGGCATCGTGGTTGACGCCGTCTCGGACGTGGTGGATGTCGACAACGCCGAGGTGAAACCGCCACCGCGCTTCGGCACCACGCTGGATGCGTCCTATATCCGCGGCCTGGCAGAGGTGGGCGAGAAAATGGTCATGCTGCTGGACGCTGACCGCTTGCTCAGCCAGGAAGAGTTGCAGGCATTGGGCGAGGCCGTGTAAGGGGCCTCCCTGACTGCCATCCGCGCGCTGGCGCGCTAAAGAGATCCTTAACTGGAGTAGAGACATGGCGAACATACTCGCCGCTGACGATTCGGCGTCGATGCGCCAGATGGTGGCGTACACCCTGAGCAACGCAGGTCATTCCGTGGTCTCCGCGATAGACGGCCAGGACGCGCTCGAGAAGGCGAAGGAACAGAAATTCGACCTCGTGCTCACCGACGTGAACATGCCCCTGATGGATGGCATCACCCTGACGCGCGAATTGCGGGCCCTGCCTGCCTACCGCTTCGTGCCCATTCTCATGCTCACCACCGAGGCGGGGCAGGAGCGCAAGCTCGAGGGCAAGGCCGCCGGCGCCACAGGCTGGATCGTGAAGCCGTTCAACCCCGACCAGTTGATCGCGGTCGTCAAGAAAGTGCTGGGCTAGGAGGGTCGATGGGGGACAGCCAGGGCAAGGCGTCCGTCAGGGTGAGGTCCGTGGAGGAAAGGGCCGAGTCCCGTGAGTTCCCGTTCAGCGATGCGGAGTTCGCGTTCATTCGCGAACTGGTCGAGCAGCACGCTGCGATCAAGCTCCCCGACACCAAGCGGCAGATGGTCTATGGCCGTCTGGTGCGGCGCCTGCGCGAACTGCGCCTCGGCTCTTTTGCTGAATATGTGGCGCTGCTGCAGGATGATGCCGGCGGGCCGGAATTCGTCAACCTGATCAATGCGGTCACCACCAACCTCACTTCCTTCTTCCGCGAGAAGCACCACTTCGACGTCCTCCGCGAGAAGGTGATACCCGAGTTCGTCACGCGCAATTCCGCGAAGCGCTCGTTGCGGATCTGGTCCGCGGGGTGCTCGACGGGCGAGGAGCCCTATTCGATTGCAATGACTGTCCTGGACTGCTTGCCGGCAGGATGGGATCTCAAGATCCTGGCCACCGATATCGACACCAAGGTGCTCGCCACGGCCTCCGCCGGCGTCTATGGCGAAGACAGGATCCGCTCGCTTCCCGACACCCTCAAGCGCAGGGGCTTCCTGCGCGGGCGCGGCGAGTCTAGCGACAAGGTGCGCGTCCGCCCGGAGTTCCAGCAGCCGATTTCCTTCAAGCAACTGAACCTGATGGAAGCCTGGCCCATGCGGGGCCAGTTCGATTTCATCTTCTGCCGCAACGTGGTCATCTACTTCGACAAGCCCACCCAGCAGCGTTTGTTCGACCGTTTTGCGGACCAGTTGGTCGATGGCGGATACGTTTTCCTCGGACACTCCGAGACCATGCACAATCTCACGACGCGTTTCCGGCTCCTTGGCCAGACCGTCTACCAGAAGCAGCACTAGGCGAACGCTCATGCAAGACACTGCATCGAACAACCGCCGACGCCTGAGTTACGCAGGACAGGCCCGCGTGCTGCCGGGCTACGAGCACGTGAAGCGCTACTGGGATCCCACACGCAACCAGTACGCCGCCAAGATCCTGCCGGGCGAGTACTACGTCACGGTGGAGAGCGAGGTCATCACCACCGTGCTCGGTTCCTGCATCTCGGCTTGCGTGCGTGATCCGGTCTTCGGCGTGGGTGGCATGAACCACTTCATGCTGCCGCAGAGCGGGGGGCGTGCCGAGGATTCCTGGAACGACTCGCTCGTCAGTGCTTCGGCGCGCTACGGCAACGTCGCCATGGAACACCTGATCACCGACATCCAGAAATTCGGCGGTGTCAGGGAAAACCTCGAGGTGAAAATCACGGGCGGCGGCAAGGTGCTCGCCATCATGTCCGACGTCGGTCGGCGCAACATCCAGTTCGTACGGGAGTACATCCGCACGGAAGGATTGCGGCTGCTCGCCGAGGACGTTGGCGATATCTACCCGCGCAAGGTGCTCTACGACCCGCGCACGGGCCGCGTACAGGTGAAGAAACTCCGCACGCTGCACAACGACACGATCTTCAAGCGCGAGGAGCAGTACATGGAGCGCCTGGTCGAGCCGCCGAAGCGCGCCTCGCAGGAAGTGTTCGGCGGAGACGTCGAACTCTTTTGATGTAGGTGGCCGCGCGCGCAGTCCGTGCTTACGCTGGTAAACGGGCTCCGTTATAGTCGGTCCGGGTAGCGGGCCGGCGCCACGATGCGTATTGCCGCGCAATACCAGCAGTCCCGGGAGCTTTGATGCCTGCAGCCGCTTCAGTGCACTGGCAAACCGCACGCCGCGCTTGCGTGGTGGCGGTGGGCTGTGTGTTCGCCGGCCTGCTCAGCTTGTGGGCATCTCCTGCCATCGGCGCTTATCCGCTCGTGTGGCTTCCGGCGGGTGTCGGCTTGGCTGCGACCCTGCGTTACGGGCCCGCGGCGTGGCCGGGCATTCTCCTCTCCTCAGTCATATTGACCCTGCTCGCGTGGGCCTCTGCCGCCACGGGCGCCGACTGGATCAGGTCTTCGGCGCAGGGCGCGCTCATCGGGCTCGCGCTCTGCCTGCAGTCTGCATTGGCCGCCCGGCTGCTCCAGCCGCCGGGCGCCCCGGCGGCTGCGCTCGACTCGGTGGGCGAGGCCCTGCGTTTCGGGTTGATACATGCTCCATTCGCGGCACTCTTCGGTGGCGGCGGGATCCTGCTGGGGGCCTACGCCTCCGAAGCGCTCGACCCCTCCGCCATGCTCGTGCCGGCGATAGCCGCGTGGTTCGGGCAGTGGATGGGCACGGTGATCGCCATGCCTGTGTTCCTCGCACTTCCCTCAGCACCCGACGCACCCTGGCGATCAAGGCGTCTGGTAACGGCTGTCGCCTCGGTCCTTGCCGTCGGAGTTGCCTTCTCTCTGGGCAACGCCTTTGCAGCGCGCGAGCAGGAGCGCCAGCGCATAGCCTTCGAGACCGTCTCTGCCGACTTTGCGCAGGCCCTCGGCAGCGAGTTCGATGACGTGCGTGGTGTTGCAGCCGCGCTGCGATCCTTTCTCGAGTCTGCACGCCCGGTGGATCCGGCGGAGTTTGCCCGTTTCGGCGAGTCGATCGGCCGCCGCACGCCCGGCGTCGCGAGTATGGGATGGGCTCCGCGTGTGAGCGAAGCAGACCGAAGCGCATTCGAGGCCGCTGCAAGAGCATCGATCGAGCCCTCATTCCGTATCGGCGATCCCGTCACGGCGATGGCCCCGGGGCTGCGCTCCGATCATGTCTATCCAGTGACCTTTGTGGTGCCGGCTGCGGCAAAAGAGCGCTTGGGCGTCGACCTGCGTCGCAGCGAGGGCGGCGCAGACGCCATAGAGCGGGCGCGTGCCACCGGAGACATCGTGGCCTTTCCGCCCCGACGTGCCTTGGTGGGTCAGCCCGGAGAGCTGACGGTGCTCTTCGTCGCGGCCGTCGGCCCCTCGGGTGCTGTTCCCGGACTGCCGGAACTCGAGGGAGTTGCGGGCGTGGCGGCCCAGCCCCTGATCATCGTCGCCAGGCTTCTGGAGCGCGGCGAGGCTGACACTTCGCTGGTGCATATCCTGCTGCAGGATGTAACTGGCGATGAGCCTGTGCTGCTGGTCGACCTCGGCGCAGCACCATCGGCCGAGGCGTCGATCCTCCCGTACCACAGGCGCATGGAGGTGGCAGGCCGGATCTGGGAGATCACGATCTCTCCTACGGCTACGTATCTCGCTTCCCAGTTGTCGCCCGCCCCCTTCCTCATGCAGATATCGGCCTGTGTGGCTGTGGCGGTGCTGCTGCTGTTCGTGGTGGTGCTGAGCGGCCGTTCCGCCCGCGTCGAGCAGCAGTTCGAGGAGCGTACCGCCGAGCTTGCCACGCGAAACCGCCAGCTGCGCAACGAGATCGCCGAGCGGGAGGCGGCGGAGGAGCGTGAGCGCGAAACGCAGCGCAGCTTCCTCGACGGGCTCGCCTTCGCCGGTATCGGCAGTTGGGACCACGACCTCGATTCCGGGCAGCTGACCGGTACGGCCGAGCTCTGCCGCGTCTATGGTCTGCCAGGCACCTCGGTGCTCATGGACCTGGACACGCTCCTCGAGCGCGTCCATCCGGACGATCTCCCGCGCTACCAGGAAGCCCTGGAGGCCTGCACGGTCGGCGGCGGGTTCCTCTCGCTCGATCTGCGCGTCATGCACCCCGGCGGCGAGATGCGCTGGATCAGCGCACGGGCAAGGCACCGGCTCGATCGTGCAGGCCGCCCCCACGTTGTGGGCGTCAGTTGGGATATCACCGACAGAGTCGAAGCCTCTGCCCGGGCCAAGCTCCTCGCCATGACCTTCGAGCGCGGCGGTGAGGCGATATTCATCAGCGATCCCGACTTCCGCATCGTTGAAGTGAACCCGGCATTCGCTGGTCTGACTGGCATCGGGCAGGGGCTCGCGCCTGGCATGGATGCCATGGAGATTTTTGCCGAGCGCGGAAATCGCGAGCAATTCCGCAGTTACGCCGCCATCGCTCTCGATCGTGGCACCTGGCAGGGCGAAATCTGGGGCAGGGGCTCTGGCGGGATTCCCCGTCCGTTCTGGCTGGTGCTCGCGGTGGTCCGCGACGACAGGGGCGAACCCTCGAACTACGTCGGAAGTTTTGTCGACATCAGTGAGCGCAAGGGGGCCGAGGAGAAGATCGAGTTCCTCGCCCACCACGACGCGCTCACCGGTCTGCCGAACCGGTTTTCGCTGCAGAGTCGCGTCGACCAGGCGCTTTCGCAGGCGGTGCGTTCGGGTGAGCGCCTGGCGCTCATGTTCATCGACATGGACCGCTTCAAGCTGATCAATGACTCTCTGGGCCATGACGTAGGAGACCAGTTGCTGCTGGAAATCGCGCGCCGTCTGCGCACCTCGGTGCGCTCGAGCGATATCGTCGCGCGTCTGGGTGGTGACGAGTTCGTGGTGGCCTTGCCCGGCGCGGGTGACGATGACGCCATCGCACGGATGGCCGAGAAACTCCGCCAGGAGCTGAGCGCGCCCTACAACCTCCGTGCCCGCTTGCTCCACAGCTCTCCCAGCATCGGCATCGCGATCGCGCCCGAGCATGGCTCCACGGTCGAGACGCTGATGCGAAACGCCGATGCGGCGATGTATCGGGCCAAGGACGTGGGGCGCAACAATTTCCAGTTCTTCGATCGGGCGCTGTCGGAGCGTGCGCGGGATCGGCTGGAGCTTGCGGCCGATCTGCGTGGCGCGCTCGAGCGCGAAGAGTTCCGCCTGCACTTCCAGCCACAGGTGCGATCGGAAGACGGGGCCTATGTGGCTGCCGAGGCACTGATCCGCTGGCAACATCCGCAGCGTGGCCTGGTGGCTCCCGACCAGTTCATCAGCGTCGCCGAGGAGTTCGGCCTCATCGATGCGATCGGCGATTGGGCCCTGAACGCCGCTTGCCGTGAGCTGGCGACTCTGAACACCCTCGGCATCAGCGGTCTCAGGGTCTGCGTCAATCTTTCCGCCAAGCAGCTGCGCGACCGCGAACTCCCCGAGCGCGTGGCTGCCGCCATCGCGGCCTCGGGTATCGCTGCAGCGGATCTGGAACTGGAACTCACCGAATCGATGGCCATGCAGGAGCCGCAGTCGACGATCGCGCTCCTGAAGCGCCTTTATGACAGTGGCGTCGGCCTCGCCATCGATGACTTCGGGACAGGGTATTCCTCGCTCTCGTATCTCAAGATGTTGCCGCTCCACAACATCAAGCTCGATCGCTCTTTCGTGAGGGACATCGACGCGGAGCCCGGTGGCAGAGCAATTTGCAGCGCGACGGTGGCCATGGCGCACGCACTTGGCATCAAGGTCGTGGCCGAGGGTGTGGAGACCGAGGTGCAGAGGGACTTCCTGATGGCGCTCGGTTGCGATTACCTCCAGGGCTGGCTCTTCAGCAAGGCCTTGCCGGCCCCGGAGCTCGCTCAGCTGATCATCCAGCGCCGACGGGAGTACGGGGTCTGAGCGCTCCTCGCGGGGATCCCGGGTCTGCGGGTCCGCTTCGGGCCTTGCTTCAGCATGCCTTCGGCCAGGGCGTGGCCTTCGCCTCGCCCGGGTGGTTCCGGCCATCGGAACAGCGGCCTGACGCTGGCGAGGCGGGTGATGTCCTGGTGCTCTCTCCCGGGCCGGTGCCCACCACCAGCATCTACCTCGAGAGCCGCCTTGGGCCCTTGCGTGGCACGATTGTCGATACCCTTGCGGCAGATCCCCCCCCCGGGCCATTGCGAGCCACCGAACTCGTGCTGGTGCGACACGCCCCCCGGCCCTGGCTGCGCTGGATCAGCCAGCATCGGGCAGCATTCGGGCGTATTGCGCTTCTGATGGACGACGACATGCCGCAAGCCTTGCTGGCCGCGGAGC
The DNA here is from genome assembly GCA_903921135.1 of uncultured Gammaproteobacteria bacterium. GTDB lineage: Bacteria > Pseudomonadota > Gammaproteobacteria > Pseudomonadales > UBA5518 > UBA5518. The sequence goes on along the minus strand of CAIXOY010000421.1, from coordinate 1,686 downwards.
TCCCGCCGGCCTACGCACTGCGCACGGCCCGCCGGCACCGGGACGTGCGGCGCCTGCTGGCGGGGTGTTGCGACGAGTTGTGGCTCTCCACGCCCGAATTGCTGCGACGCTATCCCGGCCCCCGAAGCCGTCTCCTCGTGCCGCTGTATGTGTCCCCCCGCGTGGACGATGAAACCCCTGCAGAGGCCGAGCCCGTTTACTTCTACCACGGCACGCGGGCGCATCTGGCCGAGATCCACTGGTTACGGCCCGTTGTGGAGGCAGTGCAGCGCCGATGTCCCCGGGCTGTTTTCGAAGTCCTGGGCGATGAAGGTGTCGCGAGTGTGTTCCGGGGCATTCCGCGGGTCCGGGTACGCCCATGGCTCACGTGGCCGGACTATCTGGCCTACAGCCGCACTCATCAGTACAAGGTGGGGCTGGCGCCCTGTCTGGATACGCCCTTCAACCGCGCCCGATCGCAGGTGAAGCTCTTCGACATCACGCGCCTCGGGGCGGCCGGCGTCTACGCGGATCTGGCGCCTTACGCAGACGGGGTCCTGCACGGGGAGACAGGCCTGCTCTGCGCGGCCCGGCACGAGGACTGGGTCGAGGCGATCGCCGCGCTGCTCGAGGCCCCGGATCAGGCCTCGGCCATGGCCGAGGCCGCGCGCCTTGTATGCGCGGAGCAGCGCGCGCGTCACGGGCATTGGCCCTCTGCAGGCGCACATGGACGCGCCTGATCGCATCGATGCGCCTGCCGTGGTGCTCCCCGGCCCGGTCGCGGTCTTCTCCCGGGGTGTCAGGCGCATCCCCGGTATCGCCTCCGTTCTGGGCGTGCCGATCGTGAACGGTCATCGCTTCCTCGACCCCGCAGGGATCGGCGCCGTCGCGGGATGGGGTCGACGCCCGACGTCTGCTCCTGCGCGCCTCTGGGCGGAGCGCCATCACCGGCCCTACATCGCTCTGGAGGACGGGTTTCTGCGCTCCGTCGGGCTCGGAGGAGATGCGCCACCGCTATCGCTGCTCATCGACGATCTGGGCATCTACTACGACGCGAGCCGGCCCTGCCGGCTAGACATGCTCTGCGATCACGAGCCGGACGCTGCCGATGCGGCCCGGGCCCAGCGCTTCATCGCGGGGTGGCGAGAGGGCAGGGTTTCAAAATACAACCACTTGCGTGAGCTTGAAGACACATTGCCTGAAGACTTTGTCCTCGTGGCGGACCAGACCGCAGGCGATGCGTCCCTCGCATTCGGGGGCGTGGAAGCCGACACCTTCGAGCGAATGGTGCGCGCTGCCTTGGAGGAGCATCCCGAGAGCAGGGTGCTGGTCAAAACCCACCCCGATGTAGTGGCGGGCAAAAAAAGCGGCTGCATCGATCCTGCCTCCTTTGCTGGCCATCCTCGTGTGGTGTTTTTGAAGGAGAACGTTCACCCCGTCCGGCTGCTCGAGCGGGCGCGCGCGGTCTATGTGGCGACCTCGCAGTTGGGCTTCGAGGCCCTGTTGTGGGGGCGTCCCGTGCGCTGTTTCGGCATGCCGTTCTATGCCGGGCGCGGGCTCACGAGCGATGCCCTGGCTGCGCCTCCCTGGCGCAGGCCCATAAGCCTGGTGCAGCTGGTGTTTGCGGCTCTGCTCCGATACCCGCGTTACACCGATCCGCTGTCGGGCGAGCCTTGTGAGCCGGAGCGGGTGCTGGAGCATCTGTCG
>CAIXOY010000420.1 GCA_903921135.1 uncultured Gammaproteobacteria bacterium | reverse complement strand
GCTTCGACGAAGAACTCCTGGAAGCGCGGTTCCACCGCGGTCTCGATTTTCTCGACCTGGCGCACGATGCGCTCGATGTCCTCGCGGCCGCTGCGATCGAGCAGCGCGATGCGCGCACCCGTGCCCGCCGCGTTCCCCGCCGAGCTCACGCCCGCAAGCGTGCAGTCCGGGATCATGCCCAGCACCATCGCGTACTTCACGTCGATATGGCTGCCAAAGGCGCCGGCCAGACGGATACGGTCGACGTGATCCACGCCAAGGCGTTCCATCAGAAGGCGCACGCCTGCGTAGAGAGCGGCTTTGCCCAACTGGATGGCGCGTACATCGTTCTGCGTAAGGCGCAGGGCGGGGCGGCCGTCGACTGCGGGCACGAGTTCGTAGACGAAGGTGCGGCCCTCGGCGCGCACGCGCGGGTTGCGCTCGGCGCACTCGCCGCGGATGGTGCCGTCATGGGCGATCACGCTCGCCAGGTAGAGCTCGGCGATCAGTTCGATGATGCCGCTGCCGCAGACGCCAGTGATGCCGGTGGCGGCGGTGGCCTCTTCAAAGCCGGGCTCATCTGACCAGAGATCGGAGCCGATCACGCGGAAGCGCGGCTCGAGCGTCTCGTGGTCGACGCGCACGCGTTCGATCGCACCGGGCGCTGCGCGCTGGCCGCAGCTGATCTGTGCGCCCTCGAAGGCAGGCCCCGTGGGGCTGGAGCAGGCGAGCAGACGGTCACGGTTACCCAGCACGATCTCGGCGTTCGTGCCCACGTCCACGAGGAGCGTCATTTCCTGCAACTGGTCCGGGCGCTCGGCCAGGATCACGCCCGCGGCATCCGCGCCCACGTGCCCTGCGATGCAGGGCAGCACGTAGATGCGCGCGTTGCGGTGGATGGCCAGATCGATCTCTATGGCCCACAGCGAGACCGCGGTGTCGGTGGTGAGCGCGAAGGGCGCGCCGCCGAGTTCCGTCGGGTCGATGCCGAGCAGCAGGTGATGCATGATCGGGTTGCCGACGAAGGTGGCTTCGAGAATGTCGTCGGTGGTGACGCCGGCCTGCTCGGCCAAGTCGCGCGCCAGGCCGTTCAGCGCCTCGCGTACGGCGATCGTCATGTCCCGGTCGCCGCCCGGGTTCATCATCACGTAAGAGACCCGGCTCATCAGGTCTTCGCCGAAGCGGATCTGCGGGTTCATGGTGCCCGCGGCGGCCACGACCTCGCCGGTGGCCAGGTTGCAAAGGTGCGCGGCGATGGTGGTGGAGCCCACATCCACCGCCATGCCCCAGGCGTCTTCGCGGAAGCCTGCCCACACGCCGATGATCTGCTTGCTGTCGTGTACCGCGACCGTGACTTTCCACTCACCCTTGCGCAGCGCGATCTGCAGCTGCTGCAGCACGCGGATGTCGGCGTCTAGGCCGATCAGCCCCCACTCGTTTTCCAGCGCCTGCTGGAGCCTGCGCAGATCCCCGGAGGGATCGTGCATGTCCGGTTCCTGCACCTCGACGTAGTGCAGGCGGATCATCGGATCGACGTCGATGTCGCGGGCCTCGGCGGCCTTGCGCACCACCTGGCGGTGAACCTGGCTGCTCGCGGGTACGTCGATCACGACGTCCCCGAGGAGCTTGGTGGAGCAGGAGAGTCGGCGCCCGGCCTCGAGGCCGCGGCGCTTGGCGTAGTTTTCCTCGACGTCGCAGAAGGGCGAGAGGTTCGCCGCACGCGAGCTAACGCCGTGCTTGGCGAACTCCCCTTCCGAGAGGAGCACCTGGCAGCGGCCGCAGATGCCGCGCCCGCCGCAGACGGAGTCGACGTCGACGCCGAGCGCGCGTGCGGCCTGCAGGATGGGCGTGCCGACCGGGAAACGGCCACGGCGGCCCGAGGGAGTGAAGACGACCAGCGGATCCTGTTCGCTCACGCGGTATCCCTCAATCGCGACGGCGACGGCCGCCTTCGCGCCGTCCGCGCGAGGCTTCGCCTTCGGCGTTTGGCGGGGGCACCTGACGGAAACGGCGGATCCAGCGCGCGCAGTCAGGGTCGTGGCCCATCATGACGTCGGCGCCCATGCAGGCCTTGACCACTTCCTCGTGGAGCGGGTTGGTGATGGCGGAGGTGAGGCCCGCGCCGATCGCCATGGTGAGGAAGGCGGAGTTGATGCCGTTGCGCTCGGGCAGGCCGAAGCTCACGTTCGAGGCTCCGCAGGTGGTGTTCACCTTGAGTTCGGTTTTCAGGCGGTGCAGCAGGCGCATCACCTGCACGCCGGCCTGGTTGATGGCGCCGATCGGCATCACCAGCGGATCGACCACGATGTCGCAGGCCGGGATGCCGTAATCCGCCGCGCGGTTCACGATCTTTTTCGCCACCTCGAAGCGCACGTCGGGGTCCTGCGAAATACCGGTCTCGTCGTTCGAGATCGCCACCACGGCGCAGCCGTACTTCTTCACCAGCGGCAGCACGGCCTCGAGGCGCTCTTCCTCGCCCGTGACGGAGTTCAGCAGGGCCTTGCCCTTGTACACCGCGAGGCCTGCCTCGAGGGCGGCCACGATGGAAGAGTCGATGGCGAGCGGCACATCGGTGATGGACTGCACGAGCTGGATGGCTTTGGCGAGCAGTGCCGGCTCGTCTGCCAGCGGGATGCCTGCGTTCACGTCGAGCATCTGCGCGCCAGCGGCCACTTGCGCTTCGGCGTCTGCGATCACGCGGCTGTAATCACCTGCGACCATCTCGGCGGCGAGGATCTTGCGGCCCGTGGGGTTGATGCGCTCGCCCACGATGACGAAGGGACGCTCGAAGCCGATGACGACTTCTTTCGTGGCGGAGCTGATGATCGTGTCTGTCACAGGGTGGCCTCTGCGGGTGATGTTGTGGTGGTGTCTCGGGTCGGGTACCAGGGCACGCGACCCGCGAGCACGCCTGAACTCTGGATGATGTCTGCGACGGTTTCTTCCTGCCGGTAGGCCATCACGTGAACGCCCGCGACGCCTTTGATGTCGCGGACCTCGTTCACGATGTCGATGCACACCTGC
>CAIXOY010000419.1 GCA_903921135.1 uncultured Gammaproteobacteria bacterium | reverse complement strand
GCTGAACGGCGTGGCGCAGGCAGCGGTGATCGGCGTGCCCGACGAGCGCATGGGCGAGATTGCCAAGGCCTTCATCGTGCGTCGGCCCGGCAGCGAGTTGAGCGCCGAGGACGTGATCGCCTGGTCGCGCAGGAACATGGCCAACTACAAGGTGCCGCGCAGTGTGGAGTTCCTCGATGCGCTGCCGCTGAACGCGGCCGGCAAGGTGCTGAAAACCGCGCTGCGCGAGCGCACATGAACATGAGCGATGCCGCCCGGCGTGAGCGCTTCGGCGAGATGGCCGCGCTCGATGACATCGACTGGCGGCTGATCGAACTGCTGCGCGAGGACGGACGTATGCCGTTCCGTGCGCTCGCCGATGCGCTTGGCCTTGCGGAAGCCGCCGTGCGCGCCCGGGTGCGTGCGCTGGAGGCCTCGGGTTGCATGCGCGTGGTGGCGGTGGCCGATGCCGCTGCCTCGGGCTACGAATTGCTGCTCGCAGTGGGTGTGGAGGTGGACGAGCGGCCCGCGGTCGATGTGGCGCAGGCGCTCGCCGAGATACCCGAAGTGTTTTCCGCCTGCGTGGTGGTGGGCACCTACGACATCGAATTGCTGATCGTGGCGCGCGATCATGGCCACGTCTCGGAGCTCGTCACCGATACGCTCGTGCAGGTGCCGGGCGTGCGGCGCATCCACGCGGGCCTCGCGGTGGACGTGCTGAAGAACCAGCCCGACTGGGTGCCTTTCGATGACTGAGACGCGCCTGCTGGACGATCTCGACCGCCGCATCCTCGATCGCCTGGCGCAGGACGCGCGCACCAGCAACCGCCGCGTGGCCGAGGAACTCGGCGTCACCGAAGGCACCGTGCGCGCCCGTATCAAGCGCATGCAGGACGAGCGGCAGATCCGTATCACCGCGCTCACCAATATCCGCAAGCTCGCCAATCCCTCGCTCGCCTTCATCTGGATCGAGGTCGAGCGCAGCCACCAGTGCCGCGAGGTGGCGGCCGCATTGGCGGCGATCGCGCAGATCGGTTTCGTGGGGATCATGGTGGGGCGTTTCGATCTGCTGGCGATCACCATGGTGCGTAACGCCGAGGAGCTGAGCAGCTTCCTGCACCAGACCGTGCACCGCATCCCCGGGGTGCGGCATACCGAGTGCTCGCTGGGTGCGCGTTTCGTGAAACACGATTACCGGCTGAGCCGCATCGTGACCGCGCAGCGTAGCGGTGATGTGGATGAAAGTGCGTAAAGGAAAACATTTTCAGCCACGCATAGCGTGATTTCGTGGCTTGATGGGGATGCTTTGCGTAAAATGCAGGGCATACTGATGCGATTACATGGCAATGCCAGCACATGGCAAGCCACTGCAGGAGGGCTGACAGGCATGGACAAGACGATGAGCTCGGCCGATGTGGTCGGGCGGCTCCAAAGCGGGATGACGATCGGGATCGGCGGCTGGGGCCCGCGGCGCAAGCCCATGGCGCTGGTGCGCGAGATCCTGCGCTCGGACCTCAAGGATCTCACCGTTGTCGCCTACGGCGGCGCGGACGTCGGGATGCTCTGCGCGGCGGGCAAGATCCGCAAGCTGGTCTTCGCTTTCGTCTCGCTCGATTTCATTCCGCTCGAGCCCTACTTCCGCCTCGCGCGGCAGGCCGGCAGCATCGAGACCATGGAAATCGACGAGGGCATGTTCCTGCTGGGCCTGCGCGCCGCAGCTCAACGTCTGCCCTTCCTGCCCACGCGCGTCGGGCTCGGCACAGATGTGCTCACGCGCAACCCGCAGATCAAGACCATCGTCTCGCCTTATGCCGACGGCCGTGAACTCGTGGCTATGCCCGCGCTGGATCTCGACGCGGCGCTGCTGCACGTGGAGCGCGCCGATGCGCGCGGTGTCTGCCAGGTGAGCGGCCCCGACCAATACATGGACGACGTCATGGCCCGCGCCGCGAAAGAGACCTTCGTGAGCTGCGACGAGCTGGTCGACAGCAGCTTCTTCGCCGATCCGGCCCGGGCGCGCGAGGTCTTCTGGGAGCGCGCCGAAACCACCGGTGTGGTCCACATCCCCGGTGGCGCGCACCCCTCTAGCTGCAGCCCGATGTACGGCTTCGACACCGCGCACTTCAAGACCTACGCCGCCTCCGCGGGCGAGGAGAACGGCTGGCAGGCCTACATGGAGAAATTCGTGGCCGGCGGCGAAGCGCACTACCAGCAGCAGGTCGGTGGCCTCGACGCCATCCGCGCCCTGCCGCTGCCCACCTACTGAGCAGGAGACCCGCCCATGAGCGACAGCGCATACACCCTGGCGGAACTGCTGATCTGTGCCGGCTCCGAGGCCTGGCGCGGCGATGGCGAGGTGCTCGCCACCGGCATCGGACTGCTACCGCGGCTTGCAGCATCGCTTTCGATGCTGAGCTCCAACCCCGACCTGATGATGACGGACTCCGAGGCCTATCTGCTCTCCGAGCCGAATCCGGTCGGCGGACGCGGCGCGGATTTCCGGCCGAAGTACGAAACGTGGATGGGTTTCTCGCGCATCTTCGACAATGTCTGGGGCGGCAAGCGCCACGCGATGGTTGGCCCCACGCAGATCGACCGCTTCGGCCAGGCCAACATCTCCTGTATCGGTGACCCGGCAAAGCCGAAGGCACAGATGCTGGGCGTGCGCGGCTTTCCGGGAAATTCCATCAGCCACGCGAATTCCTTCTTCGTGCCCTCGCACAACACGCGCGTGTTCAAGGCGGGCGAGTGCGACATGGTCTGCTCCATCGGCTACAACCCGGCGCGGCTTCCGAAGGGCTATTCGCTGGATGAAGTCGATATCCGGCTCGTAGTCACCGATCTCTGCGTGATGGACTTCGGTGGCCCGGATCACCAGATCCGCCTGCGCTCGCTGCACCCGGGGGTCACCGCGGAGAAAGTGCAGGAGAACACCTCTTTCCCCGTGTTCGTTCCGGATGACGTGGTCACCACGCCCGCGCCCACCGAGGCGCAGCTCGCGATCATCCGCCGCATGGATCCGCAAAACCTCCGCTCGCGCGAGTTGAAAGACAACCCGCCGGGCGACCGGCGCTGAGGCAAGAGCCCATGTCCGAACTGCTGCAGACACGCCTCACGGAATTGCTGGGCTGCCGCTTTCCCATCGTGCAGACGGCGATGGGCTGGG
>CAIXOY010000418.1 GCA_903921135.1 uncultured Gammaproteobacteria bacterium | reverse complement strand
CGTTTGCTGAGCGTGGCGGAAGCGGGCGGCGCGGGTGCCGCCGGGCTCGATGCGCTGTGTGCTGCGGCAGCCACGCCGCGTGCGCGCAGCGTTGGCATCACCGGCGCGCCGGGTGCGGGCAAATCCACGCTCACGGCCGCCCTTCTGGCGGTGGCGCGCAAGCGCGATCAGCGTGCGGCCGTGCTCGCCATCGATCCTTCCTCACCGCTCACGGGCGGCGCCATCCTCGGCGACCGTGTGCGCATGCATCAGGCTGCGGTGGACGAGGGCGTGTTCATCCGCTCCATGGCCTCGCGCGGGGATCAGGGCGGGCTCGCGCAGGCGGCCTCTCTGGGCGTGCGTGTACTGGAGGCCTGCGGCTGGCCGTGGATCCTGCTCGAGACCGTGGGCATCGGGCAGGTGGAGGTCGAGATCTCCGGCCGCGCCGATCTGGTGGTGGTGGTGCTGAACCCCGGTTGGGGCGACGAGATACAGGCCAACAAGGCCGGGCTCATGGAAGTGGCCGACATCTTTGTGATCAACAAGGCTGATCGCGAGGGCGTGGCGCAGACGCGCCGCGATATCGAAGGCGCCATCGCGGCGCGCCCGGGCGGTCACGACATCCCCGTTATCGAGGCCATCGCCACCCGTGGCGAGGGCGTTGATGCTCTTTGGGAGGCCATCGGCGCGCGGTACGCGGCGCTGGAGGCCTCTGGCGAGCTCGCTGCACGGCGTGTGGCGCATATCGCCTCCGAACTCGAGTCTGCGGCGCTGTCTGCGCTGCGTGGCAGGCTGGCGTCGGCACTGGCGGGAGAGGAGGGCACGCGGTTGCGTGAACGCATCTCTGCTGGTGGCTGCGGGATCCACGAGGGCGTGGCGCAGCTGCTTTCGACCATCGTCCGCGACTGAGGAGGACAGCAGATGGATCGCTTCGACATCGGCGCCGTGCGCGTGCATCGCATCGAGGAGTGGCGCGGGAATTTCGCGCCGCCCGAGCATCTGCTGGCGGGCTGCACGCCCGAGGCTTTCGCGCCCTATGCCGAGCGTTTTTCGCCGGGCTACTACGACCTCGAGGAGCGCAAGCTCTTCGCCTTCCTGCAGAGCTGGGTGCTGGAGGTGGGCGGGCTGCGCATCCTGTTCGATACCGGTGCAGGCAACGACAAGGAGCGGCCGGGCATACCGGTATTCGGGAATCTCTCGACGGACTTCATGGGCAACCTGCGCCGCGCGGGTTTCGCGCCGGAAGACATCGACATCGTGGTCTGCTCGCATCTGCACATCGATCACGTGGGCTGGAACACAGAGCTGCGCGAGGGGCGCTGGGAGCCGACGTTTCCGAAGGCCCGTTACCTGTTGCCCGCGGTGGATGAGGTGTTCTGGAACCCGGCCAACGCCGCGCAGTTTCCCGAGCAGGTGGGGCGAGCCGTGAATGCAGGCGTGTACGAAGATAGCGTGGCACCCGTGATCGCGGCCGGCATGGCGGAACTGGTGCAGCCGGGCCACCGTGTGGCAGAAGGCATCACGCTGGAGGCCGCGCCGGGTCACACGCCCGGGCAGATGGTGATGCACGTGTCATCCCGCGGTGAACACGCGCTGTTCGTGGGCGATGTGTTGCACCATCCCGTGCAGGTCCATCACCCGGAATGGAACAGCGTGTTCTGCGAGAACCCGGAGCAATCGCGCGCCACGCGCCGCGCGGTGCTGGGCAAAGCCGCGGACCTGGACGCGCTGCTGGTGCCCGCGCATTTCGGCGGGCAGCATGTGTGTCGCGTGCGTCGTCTGGGCGATGGCTTCGTTCCCGAATTCCCTCTCTGAGAGAAACCCCCTCATGGATATCAGCCGTTTCGAAACCCTGCTGGTGGAGCGCCGCGGCGCCGTTGACTGGGTGACGCTTAACCGCCCGGGCAAACTGAACGCGCTGAACAGCGTGCTGGTGCGTGAACTGGGCGAGTACTTCGGCGGGTTGTACCGCGAGTACGCCGTGCGGGTGGTGGTGCTGCGCGAAGGGCGCTGGGAGCCGACCTTCCCGAAGGCCCGTTACCTGTTGCCCGCCGTGGACGAGGTGTTCTGGAACCCAGCGAACGCCGCGCAGTTTCTGGAGCAGGTGGGGCGCGCCGTGAACGCGGGCGTATATGAAGACAGCGTGGCGCCCGTGATCGCGGCCGGCATGGCGGAACTGGTGCAGCCGGGCCACCGAGTGGCAGAAGGCATCACGCTGGAGGCTGCGCCGGGGCATACGCCGGGGCAGATGGTGATGCACGTGTCATCCCGCGGTGAACACGCGCTGTTCGTGGGCGATGTGTT
>CAIXOY010000417.1 GCA_903921135.1 uncultured Gammaproteobacteria bacterium | reverse complement strand
CTCGAGCGCGCGCGCACGGCAGGCGTGGTCGGCGGTTCGCTGGAGGCCGAGGTGCAGCTCTTCTGCGACGCGCCGCTTGCCACGCAGATCGCGCGGCTGGGGCAGGAGTTGCGCTTCGTACTGATCACCTCCGCCGCCTCCGTGAGCCCGGCTGCAGCCGCGCCTGCTGACGCCGTCGACACCGAGTTGCCCGGTCTGAAACTGCTGGTGCGGCCGGCGGCCGGCGCCAAGTGCGTGCGTTGCTGGCACCGCATGGAAGACGTGGGCAGCCATGCCGCGCACCCGGAGCTCTGCGGTCGCTGCGTGGAGAACGTGGACGGCGCGGGCGAGGTGCGTGCGCATGCCTGAGTCCGTGGCTGTTTGCCCGATGGCGCGGGCCTCGCCCCCATGAGCCGCGCTCGCGCCTGGCCCTGGTATCTCCTCGCAGCAGGGGTGTTCCTGCTCGACCACCTCACGAAGTGGATCGCGAGCAACGCGCTCGTGTACGGGCAGCCGGTGCCGGTGTTGCCCGTGTTCGACTTCACGCTCGTGCACAACCACGGCGCCGCCTTCAGCTTCCTGAGCGATGCCGGTGGCTGGCAGCGCTGGTTTTTTGCGGCCATTGCCACGGGCGTGAGCGGCTGGATCGTGTGGTGGATTCGCTCGCTGCCGCCTGGCAAGGCCTGGCTTGCCACGGGGCTCGCGCTCATTCTGGGCGGTGCGCTCGGCAATCTGGGGGACCGCCTCGTGCTGGGCTATGTGGTCGACTTCCTCTCCGTGCATTGGGGGCCCCACTACTTCCCGGCCTTCAACCTTGCCGATTCCGCCATCACGGTGGGCGCCGGCATGATGATCATCGACACGCTGTTCCTCGACCGGGAGGCGCCCGCCAATGCAGATCAGGCTCGCTAATCCCCGCGGTTTTTGCGCGGGCGTGGACCGCGCGATCGAGATTGTGAACCGTGCGCTCGAGGTCTTCGGCGCACCCATCTACGTGCGCCACGAGGTGGTGCATAACAAGTTCGTGGTGGAGGACCTGCGCGCGCGCGGTGCGGTGTTCGTCGATGAACTCGATGAGGTACCTGACGACACCATCGTGATCTTCAGCGCCCACGGCGTGTCGCAGGCGGTACAACACGAGGCCGCACGCCGCGGCCTGCGCGTGTTCGATGCCACCTGCCCCTTGGTCACCAAGGTGCACATGGAGGTCATGCGCTACAGCCGCCAAGGCCGGGAGTGCATCCTGATCGGCCACGCCGGGCACCCGGAGGTCGAGGGCACGATGGGGCAGTACGACAGCGCGAACGGCGGCGCCATCTACCTGATCGAGAACCTGGAGCAGGTGGCGAGCCTCGCGGTGCGCGATCCTTCCGCGCTCTCTTACGTCACGCAGACCACGCTGTCAGTCGACGACACCGCCACCATCATCGACGCGCTGCGCGTGCGCTTCCCGGCGATCAGCGGCCCGCGCAAGGACGACATCTGCTACGCCACCCAGAACCGCCAGGACGCGGTGAAGCAGCTGGCGCTCGAATGCGATCTGGTGCTCGTCGTGGGTTCGCCGAACAGCTCCAACTCGAACCGCCTTGCCGAGCTCGCGCAACGCATCGGTGCGAGCGCGCATCTCATCGACTCCGCGGACGACATCGAGCCGGGCTGGCTCGCGGGCCGCAGGGCGGTGGGAGTCACCGCGGGCGCGTCAGCACCGGAGGTGCTGGTACAGAGTGTGATCGCCCGCCTGCAAAATCTGGGTGCGCAAGCGCCAGCAGAGATGCAGGGCCGGATAGAGACGATCACCTTCTCCATGCCCAAGGAGCTGCGCCGGGAGTAGCCCGCAACGCCTGCCGTTCGTCCTGCCGCTGCCGCCGCTCGTCGGCCCGCCCTTGCGACATCTGCCTGCCGCGCTAGCCTGACCTCATCGCATTTTCCGGCCGAAGACCAGAGCCGCACGGGGTCAGCCATGTACATGCCTGCCACGCCGCGCCATCAGCGCGGCTTCACGCTGATCGAGCTGATGATCACGGTCGTGATCATCGGGATTCTGGCCGGCATCGCCCTGCCGGGCTATCAGAACTCCGTGCGCAAGAGCCACCGCAGCGCCGCACAGGCCGAAATGCTGGACATCGCCAACCGCGAGCAGCAGTTCCTGCTGGCCAACCGGAGCTACACGGCAACCCTCTCCAGCCTGGGTTACAGCATTCCCGACGATGTGGCCGCACGTTACACCTGCACCGTTGCCGTGACCTCGAGCGGGCTTCCCACCTTCACCATCAGCTGTGTGCCCACCTCCCTGCAGTCGGCCACGGGCGTCGGCACGCTCACGCTGGACAGCACCGGCGCCAAGACGCCCGCGAGCGAATGGTGAACCGCATGCCCCCTTCAGCCTCGCGGCAGCGCGGCGCGCTGATGATCGAGGTGCTGATCACCATCGTCGTCTGCGTGATCGGGCTCTGGGGCCTCACCGAGGTGCAATCGCGCTTGCAGATGTCGGAGGTGGAGTCCTATCAGCGCTCGCAGGCGCTGATGCTGCTGGACGACATGAGCACCCGTATCGAGTTGAACCGCATCAACGCAGCCTCCTACGTCACGGGGTCCGCGAACCCGCTTGGCACCGGCATCACCTGTTCCACGAACACCAGCAGCCTTGCGCAGCGCGACGCGGGTGAGTGGTGCAACCTGCTGCAAGGTGTGGCCGAGGCCACGAGCGGTTCGGCGCGGGTAGGCGCGATGCTGGGCGCCAGGGGCTGTGTCGAGAACATCGGCACCAACCGCTACATGATCACCGTGGCATGGCAGGGCATGGCGCCCCTCACGGCCCCACCGTCGAGTGTCGCCTGCGGGGCCAACGCTTTCGATACCAACGGCACAGCGTGCGTGAACGACCTCTGCCGCCGCGCCATCACCACGGTGGTGCGTATCGGGAACCTCGCGTCATGAGGCCGCTCTGGCGCTCCGTACCGCGTGATGCGGGCTTCAGCCTGGTGGAGCTCATGATCGCCATGACGCTCGGGCTGCTGATCATGACGGCGCTGGTGGCGCTGTTCGTGAACACCTCGCGCACCAACCAGGAAATGGCAAAGACCAACAGCCAGATCGACAACGCCCGCTTCGCCTTGAACATCCTCGCCGATGATTTGATCCACGGCGGCTACTGGGGCGGCCATATCCCCGTCTTCGACGACCTCACCAGCAGTGCGGTTCCCACGGATGCGCCCTCTGCCATCCCCGGCCCCTGTGCGGCGTATTCCTCGTGGGACGCCACCTACATCAACGGCTTGATCGGCATCCCGCTCCAGTTTTACAACGGCGTGCCTTCGGGTTGCGGCTCGGTGATCACCAACAAGCAGGGCAGCACGGACGTGGTGGTTGTGCGCCATGCCGACACCTGCGCCCTGATCTGGAACGCCACCACCTCGGCCTTCGAGCCCGAAGACGCAAACTGCGACGCCGCGGTTGCCAATGCGGCCTACTTCCAGGCTTCACGCTGCGAGAGCGACGCGAGCCGCTACAAACTGGGCACGAGCTCCTTCACCTTGCAGCGGCGTCAGTGCGACGGCCGCCGCGCACCGCTCTACCGCCTTGTTTCCAATATCTACTACGTGCGCAGCTTTGCCGTGACCTCGGGTGACGGTATCCCCACGCTGGTCCGCTCCGAGCTGGGTGTGAGCGGCGGCGCGCCCACACAGCAGGCTGCGGTTCCGCTCGTCGAGGGCATCGAGGACTTCCGCATCGAAGTGGGCATCGACAGCCTGAGCGAAACCGGCGCCGCCATCGATTACACCGCGGCAGTGAACTGGCAGGACTCGGCCCGCACCGTCGCCACGAACCGTGGTGACGGCATCCCCGACGGCAGTCCGCCTTTCGCGCACTGCGCGGGTGGCTGT
>CAIXOY010000416.1 GCA_903921135.1 uncultured Gammaproteobacteria bacterium | reverse complement strand
GCCGTAGTCCGAGGAGGCGCCACTGCTGCACTGCGGGCTCTCGTCGTCGCAGAGGTTGACCGTGAACTTGATGCCGCCCGCGCCCTGCGTGTTGTCGTCCTCGATTGTTACTTCGGCCCAAGCCGGGTCCTGCCAGTTCTGGTTGTTGCTGATCTCCAGCAGCGTGGAATAGCTAGACGCCGATGCGCCGCCCGAAACGGCGAGTGCCATCAGCCCTGCGGCCAACAGCTTGCGTGTGTGGGGACTGCCCTGTGTGCGTGGAATGTTCATCGCGTACCTCGTCCTGTCGTCGTGATGTGCTGTATGCCGGGCGTCGTCCTTTACAGCCTTGCCCGACGTTGGTGTGAGCCACATGGCCACGGAACCCACACTAGGCGTGTGGAGGCGCAGGTCTCTTGATGCGTATCAATGTGCGTGGCGTGAGCGCGTAGGGGCGTCCACTTAGCTGCGGTTGAAGAACTCGAGCACCAGGTTCCAGGACCACGGCAGGCCGTAGTCGTGCCCCATGCTGGCCCGGCAGTCGAGCACGCGGGGCCAGCCGCTGAAGCCCGAGCAGTAGGTGCGGCAGTCGGTGGCGGCGACGCCGTCCTCGAAGGGCACGGCAGTGCCCAGTCCGCAGCCATTGGCCTTGGACCAGACCCGGGTGATCGCGGTCGCACCGGTGTAGAAAAACCGGTCACTGCCGTTCGAGGTGGTGGTGAATCCGGGGTTCTCCCAAGGCCCGGGCGGCACGGTGGTGTCCTGCGTGCCCGTGATCAGCAATACGGGCAGGGGGCGGGCGCGTCCGGGCGGGGCGAGGTAGCCGCGATGGGGCAACCCGATCACGGGCGCGATGGCCCGGAAAAGCGAGGAACTGCGGGTGTTCTGTCCGAGTTCCCAGACGAACATGCCCCCGTTGGAGCCGCCGGTGGCAAACACGCGAGAGGTGTCGACGCACAGGCTGCGACCGATCCGCGTGACCAGTGCACGCGTGAAAGCGACGTCGTCGGCGCGGCACTGCGTCCACGAGCAGGTGTTGGAGGCCACCGTGCGCGCAGGATCCTTGCACGAGGGGTAACGGTAGTCAGGCGTGGAGCGTGCGTCGCAGATGGCGTCTGTATCGCCGCTCACGGCGGGGTTCAGTCCATCGCCGTCCAGTCCGGTGGACGAACCGCTGAAGGTCCAGGAGTTGTAGGAGCGGTCGGGCGCCCCGGCTCCCAGCCCGCGTGGCGCAACCACGATATAGCCGTGGCGGTTGCTGGCGGCGCGCACGCTCGCGTTGCCCAGAAACTCGTTCTCGTTGCCGCCCCAGCCATGGAAAGCCACCACCAGGGGGGATGCGGTATCGGCGCGATACCCCGTGGGGACGAACAGCCGGTAGTGCCGTGTCACGCCTGCATGCGACAGCGTGTAGTTGCCGCTCGAGAGGCTTTTGCCGCAGCCGCTGCCCGGCAGGGCCGCTGCGGCCTGCATGGCGAGCGCGAGGGTGGCGAGAAGCGTCATGCAGAAGGAGGTGGTCCGTGTCATGTGCGCGGGGTTCCTGCGGGCGGCAGGGGGCATCGTAGCGCGCCTCGGGCGCTTACTGCGTGTGTCCCGGCAGATGGCGCGGCTGATGTTTTTTCAGGTTAGGCGCCTTTATCCTTCAGCGGATTCACGGCTCCCGACGGGGTAACCCTGCTCATGCAAACGGCTGTCATCGGCGGCGGCATTGCCGGTCTCGCGGCGGCGTTCCGGCTATCGCATAGCGGTCATCGCGTCACGCTCTTCGAGCGCCACGCCGTGCCCGGTTTCATCGCAAGTTCGGTGACCTTGCCGGGCACGCGTGGTATCCGCGTGGACGTGCCGTTGCGCGTGTTCTATCCCGGCTACTACCCCACCCTCGTGCGGCTCTACGAGGAACTCGGCGTGTCCTCGGAGCCGGTGAGCTATGCCTCCTCGCTCTGCGGCGCGGACGGAGCGCTTTTTTTCCGCTACCGCAATGTGCGCATCGGCGAGCGGCGCTGGTCTTACCTGCTGCCGCAGGACCTGCGCAGCGCGCGCGCGCGGCAGATCCTCCGCGGTGTGCTGCGCTTCTACCGCGAGGGTCTGGCGGCGTGGCGTGCCGGCGAACTCGCGGATCTCACGCTGGAGGCCTACCTGCAGCAACGCGACTTCCCGCAGGACTTCGTTGACGGCTTGCTGCTGCCCGCGCTCTCGACCATCGCCACCTGCAGTTACGCCTCTGCGCGGTTGTTCCCCGCGGAGGTGGTGATGGGCTATCTGGGCGTGGGGCTCATGCGGCAATGCGTGCGCCGCGCGTGCGAGGGCGCCGATGACGTTGCAGAGCGGCTGCTGCGTACCGTGTCGGAGTTGCGCTGCGGCGTGAAGGTGCTCGGTGTGCAGCGCGTGCAAGAGGGCGTGCAGGTGGATCTCGCGGGCGAGGACCCCCGGCGATTCGATCATGTGGTGGTGGCGGCGCAGGCCAATCAGGCGCTTGCGATGCTGGGCCATGCGAGCAACGCCGAGCGCCGCGTGCTGGGAGCGTTCCGCTACGAGCCCGTGGAAGTGCTGATGCACCGTGACGCTGCGCTGATGCCCCCGCGCCGGCGTGACTGGTCTGCCGTGAACCTGTGGGTGCAGGCAGGGCAGCAGGGCCCGGAGAGCACGATCTGGGTGAATGCGGTGCAGCCGGCGCTGCGCGGCGCGGAGGATGTGTTCCAGACCGTGCAGCCGCAGCGCGAGCCTGAGCCATCACGCCTGATCAGCCGCGCGCGCTTCGAGCGCCCGGTGGTGCAGGCCGACAGCGTCGCGGCGCTCGCCGCGCTCGCGGATCTGCATGCCGAGCCCGGGCGGCGGTTGTGGTTCTGCGGCTCCTACGCGCAACCGGGGATTCCGCTGCTCGAGAGCGCGGTGCGCTCGGCAGAGGTGGCGGTGCGGGCCATGCTTCAGAGCCTCTCGGCCCAGCCGTAGAAATCCGTGCGCTCCACGGCGGCAAGGGCGCGCGCCAGCACCTCCGTCATCAGGGCGTCGTTCTCGGTCAGGGGGCCCAGCCCCAGCGAGGTCACGATGGTCATCAGCGGCTGGAAGCTGAACGCGCGGTACTGCACACGAGCCTCTTCTGCGCCCAGGCTCACGCCATGCGAGGCAAGTGCATCGCAATAAAAACGCAGCAGTTCCTGTTCGTGCTGCGCCAGATCCTCCGCGCGCATGGAGTTCACGAGGAAGTACTGCACGTCGCGGATGCCCTTGCTCCAGTGCGCGGCCTGGAAATCGAGCATGCCCATCGCCTCGCCGTCCACGAACACATTGCCGATGTGGCTGTCGCCGTGCACCAGCGTGAGCGGGCCGTGATACCACGCCTGCTGCAGATGCCGCCATTTGCCCATCGCGGCGCGGAAGCGCGCGGCCTGGGTGTCGGTGAAAAGCTCCGGTGCCTTGCGGCGGCAGGCCTCGATGGCGGCCACGTTGATGAACTGCGAGATGGCCGACATCGAGGGCGACAGAAAAGGGTGGCGTGACATCGGCAGCCGTTGCTCGCGCTCGCGTTCGTCGAGCCCGTGGTAGTGCGCGTGCATCTTCGCGAAGGCCGCAAGCGCGCGCCGCGCGAGATCCGGCTGCACGCCCTCCAGCATCGCGCGGTTGGTGAAGAGCGTGACGGACGGGTCTGCGGAGAGATTCTCCTGCAACAGCGCGAAGCGGCTGCGCTGCGTGGCGATGGCGTGCACCTGCGGCAGGCGCAGCGGAAAATCCCGCGCGAAACCGCGAAAAAACGCGCATTCCAGTTCCCACACGCCGAGCGCGTTGCAGAAAAAGCGCGTGCCGAGCGGGGCGCCGGGCAACTTGAGGAACAGCGTGCGGGCCATGCCTTCGCCCTCGGCCCAGTCGATCTCCAGCAGACGGTTGCTGCAGTTGCTGCTCGGCGGGCGCTGCTCGAGTACTCGCACGGTGTGCGCGCGTGCGGCACGCCGCGTGGCGTCGACGCCGTGCGTGGCGAGCAAGCGGTTCAGGAAGGCGGGCTGCTCCACGGTGGGAGCGCGCATGGGCAGTGTGCCCGGGTGCCAGTCGAGTGCCGCGTCCTGCAGCAGACGCGTGGTGCTGCCGAGCAGCGAGCGGAGTGCGGCGGAGGTCGACATGGTGTTTGCTTGCGCCATAACGGAAGGACACCGCAACATTGCCCCGCCCGGGGCAAAAATACAAAGAGCCCCGCACAGAGGAACGGCCCCATGCCAGCGCCCTATGACGCGATCGTGATCGGAGCAGGACATAACGGTCTGGCGGCAGCCCGTGTGCTGGCCTCCCGCGGGCGCTCTGTGCTTGTTCTCGAAAAGAACAACTATGTCGGTGGCATGGCAGGTACGCGCTCGGTGTTTGCCGGTTGTCGCAACGAGGTGGGTGCGAGCGTCCTCTTTCCCCTCGCACGCGAAGTGCTCGAGGCCTTCCGTTTCGAGGATCACGGTGCCGAGTTCATCGAGCTCCCGATGATGGCGATCAACCTCGCGGGCGCAGGGCAGCGGCCGCTGATGTTCTACACCTCGCAGCGGCGCCAGCTCTGGCATCTGCTGCGCCACCACGGGCCGGGTGCGCTGCTGCGTTTCGCGCGGCTCGCGCGTTTCATCGAGTACCCCGCGAGCGTGCTGGACCGCTTCCGTCCCGACAGTCCGCCGCGCAGTCTGGAAGAGCTGCTGCGCGACGCGCCGGACGATGCGCGCCGGGAGCAGTTGCGGCTGGTCTTCACGGGCTCTGCGATGGAGCTGATCGAGCGCTTCTTTCCCGATCCCGTGAAGCACCACACCTTCCGCGCGCTGCTCGCCTTTGCCGCGATCCAGTCGACCTACAAGGGCCCGTACACGCCGGGGTCTGCGCTGTGCCTCGTCTACACCTTCGCGCAGAGCGGGGATGGCGGGCTGATGCGCCGGGTGAAGGGCGGCATGGGCGCGCTGAGCGAGGCGCTCGCGCGCAGCATTTCAGCGGATGGCGGCGAGATCCGTCTGGGCGCGACGGTGGACCATGTGCTGATGGAAAGCGGTCATGCCGTGGGCGTGGTGATGAAGGGCGGGGAAGAGATCCGCGCGCGGGTGGTGCTCTCGAACCTTGACCGGCCCGCAACGTTCCAGCGCCTGGTGGGCGAAACGCATCTGGATGCGGGCATCGCCGAGAGCGTCGCGCGTGCCGAGCACCGCGGTGCCTGGGTGCACATGCTGTTCCGGCTCGACGGGCTGCCCTCCTACGGCGGCGAGTGGGCGTGGCTGAACCGTGACATCCACAACCGTTTTGGTGGCGCCATCGTCGACAGCCCCGAGCAGCTGCAGCGCAGTTTCGAGGCCTGCGATGCCGGGCAGTTGCCGGACTGGTTCCCTGTCGCGTTCCAGATTCCCTCGGTGATGGATCCGTCGCTGGCACCTGCAGGGCAGCACATCGCGAGTGCCTACGGCTTCTGTTTTCCGTGCAAGGCGCCGAAGAGCGAGCGCGGCAAACTGCGTGATATCGCGGCGGAGCGGGTGATCGACATCATCAGCGGCTACATGCCCGATTTCCGGTCCCGCATCATCGACAAGGCGATCTTCTCCTCCGATCACTTCGCGAGCATGCACGGCGCGACCGAGGGCGATTTCACCCATGGCCTGATCCATCCCGAGAACATGCTCGCCGCGCGGGCGATGGTGCCGGGCTCGGCGCACCGGACGCCGATCGAAGGTCTGTATCTCTGCGGCTCGGCCTGCCATCCGGGCCCGGGCGTGACCTTCATGCCGGGGTATAACTGCGGGCTGGAGGTGGAGCGGGTGTTGGGCGGGGCATGAGGGCTGCACCCCTGTCGCCCGGCGCGGGGTAGAGGCCGTCTTCAGGCGCGGGACGGCCGCGCCAGTTCGGCCACGCGCTCGCGCAACTCCGTGCTCGCCTCTTCGAGGTGCTGCTCGAAGGCATCCGCCACCGGCGAGTGACGCTTGCCGCGTGGTCTCACGATGTGCCACTGCGATTCGATGGGAAAGCCCTCGGCAGGCAACTCGCACAGGCCTTGCTCGTCGAGGTGTCCGTCCAGCGAGTGTGCCGAGACCACGCCCAAGCCCAGTCCGCCCGCGACGGCCTGTTTCACGGCCTCGTTGCTGCCGAGTTCGAGGCGGATGCGGGGCCGTATCTCCAGCATCCTGAAGTGGCGGTCACAGGCCATGCGCGTGCCTGATCCCCGCTCGCGCAGCACAAAGCTCTCGCGCGCCAGATCGGCTGCGGTCACATGGGCCTCTGCTGCCATCGGGTGCCCAGCCGGCGCGATGAGAACCAGGGGATTTCCGAGGAAGACCCTGTCGTCCAGTTCCATGTCTGCAGGCGGCTGGGACATCACGTACAGATCGTCGAGATTGCGCTGCAGGCGCTCGACCACGCCATCGCGATTGAGGACCACCAACGAGGCGTCGATATCGGGATAGCGGCTGCAGAAGGTTCCCAGAACGCGGGGCAGGAAGTATTTGGCCGTGCTGACCACCGCGATGCTGAGACGTCCGCGCGTGAGGCCCTTGAGAGCGTCGATGCGCTGCCCGAAGTCTTCCCATTCGCCGCTGATGCGGCGCACCGTCTCGGCGAGATCACGCCCGACCTCCGTGAGGTGCACTCGGCGCGAGATCACCTCATAGAGCGGCATGCCCACCGCATCCGAGAGTTCCCGCAACTGCATCGATGCTGTCGGTTGTGTCACGTGGGTGGCGCGTGCTGCGGCACTCACGCTCCCGGTGTCGGCGAGGGCGAGGAACAAACGCAGTTGGCGGAAATTGGGGTTCATGCCATGGGGCCTGTACGAGACGGTGGGTGCCGTTCACCCGGAGAGAGGGCTCAGATGGTCAACGCGCATCCGGAGTGGGAGGCAGGTCATAGATATAAGCGAATATAAATGCATCATCAAATCGATTTTTATTGAATCATCCGGGTGCCTATCATCGCCGGGACCCTCACGGAGTTGCGGCCATGCAGAACTTCCTCGATCCGGCGATCCTCTTCTTCGTGTTCGGCCTGTTCGCGGGTCTGACCCGCTCCAATCTCGAGATCCCGCAGCCTATCTCCCGGTTCCTGGCGCTCTACCTCCTGATGGCGCTGGGTCTGAAAGGTGGCTTTGCCCTGAACGAATCGGGGCTGACATCCGAGGTGGCCATCAGCCTTGGCACGGCGATGCTGCTGGCCGCGCTGGTACCGATGATCGGCTACCACTTCCTGCGCCGCTTCGTGAGCGGTTTCGATGCAGCTGCGGTTGCCGCGACTTACGGCTCGGTAAGCGCGGTGACCTACATCACCGCCACCCAGTACATGGAAACGCACGGTTACCCCTTCGGCGCGCACATGGCTGCTGCGATGGCGCTTATGGAATCGCCGGCGATCATCATGGCCGTGGTGTTGGCGAATATGTTGCGTCGCGAGCATGCCTCTGGCGCTCCCGAGCACAGGGCTCCTGCAGCGGCGCATACCCCGCTCGGCAAGATCCTCCACGAGAGCTTCACCGACGGTGCACAGCTCCTCTTGCTGGGGTCCATGGCCGTGGGTCTGGTTACGGGTGAAGCCGGCAAATCCGTGATGGCGCCGTTCTCGGTCGATCTCTTCAAGGGAATGCTGAGTTTCTTCCTGCTCGACATGGGCCTGATGGCTGCGCGGAACGTGGGGGAGCTCCGGGGCAAGTCGCCGTTGCTGATGGCCTACGGGATCGCGGGTCCCATCGTCCATGCGGGTATCG
>CAIXOY010000415.1 GCA_903921135.1 uncultured Gammaproteobacteria bacterium | reverse complement strand
GTGGCAGAGAGTTCACGCAGGATCGCCGCGACGCGTCCTGGCGCGGCCGCTGCGAGCCCGGGGCGACAGCCGTAGCGCTGCGCAAGGCGCTGGATGTTCGGGGGCGGATCGGGCTGGCAGAGCAGTGGCTCGATCATCATGATGCGCCGCTCCCAGCCGATGCCCCGGCGACCGATCACTTCCCGTATGAGACCAAACATCCGCACGCGCTCTTGCACGTCTTCGGGAATCAGACGGGGCTCGGGGGCGAGCCGTTCGGCGAGGTAGAGGATGTCGATCGATTCGCTGCGCGGCGGTTCGTCGTTCCAGACTGCGACAGGGGCGCCTGCCTGCCCCGTCCACTCCTGCAATTCTGCGTTCTCTCCGCCGCCGGCCTGTGCCACCGGCAGATAGGACAGTCCCTTGAAGGCCAAGATGTACTTGGCCGCCTCTCCCCAGGGTCCGGGCACATCTGCGGTCAGTACCAGCCTGAGGCCCGACGCTGCACGCCCGTCGGCAACACTTGCATATTTCATCACAGCACCTGTGGATCAGAGTTTGAAGACGCGGATCGCGTTGTCACGCAGGAACAGCGGCCAGACGTCGTCTTTGAACGGCACGGCGGGCATGTCACCGAAAATGCGCTCGAGCGAGAGGCCCATCGGGAAATAGCCCGCATAGAGAATCTTCTTCGCGCCGCGGGTGTTGGCGAAATCGATGATGTCCTTCGGGTAGAAGCGCGGGGCGAAGGCGCTGGTCATGTAGTACAGGTTCGGATACTTCAGCATCAGCTTCACGGCGAGCTCCGTCCAGGGCTCACAGCCATGACGCGTGACGATGCGCAACTCCGGGAAGAACCAGCAAACCTCGTCCAGGAGCTCGACGCGCTGCGGATCCATCGGCAGTCGCGGCCCCGGCACGCCCATGCAGGGACAGAACGGAATGTCGAGATCGATCAGCGTGGCGTAGATGGGGTACCAGCGTTTGTCGTTCACCGGCACCTGCGGACAGAGCCCCGAGGGGAATGCCGTGACGGCCTTGATGTCGTGGTCGCGGTGCAGACGGCGGATCTTGCGTACCTCGTCCATGGCATTGTTGGGGTTGGCCTCGTAGCCGCAGAAAAAGCGCTCGGGGAAACGCCTCAGCGCCTCTTTGGTGACCGCGTTGCCGTCGTCGATACCGAGCATGGCGCGCGCAATGCCGTAGCGGTCCATCTGCGACACGGTCCAGGCGATGTAGTCCTCCTTGCCCTCGACTTTCGGAATGTCCTTGAACATGTACTGCGCAGGCATGCTGAACTGCTCGCGGCTCTCCTGATCGAGCAGCAGCGGCTTCATGAAGTCGTACCAGTGCGAGTTGTCGGCACCGGGTATGTTCATCATCAGGTCGATGACCCCGAGGCCCTGCGGCATTGCCATGATCCTGTGTCCTTGTTGTCAGCGTGGTCGGATGAATAGCGCTTCGGCCGAAGCGCAGAGCTCACCCTCTACCCGTATCTCCGCGCGACTGCGCACCTTGCGACCCTCGATCGAGACCGTCTCGCCGAGGAGTTCGAGTTCGGTCTCGATGGGCGTGGGACGATGAAACCGCACGGTCATCTCGCCGGTGAAAGAACCCGCGCCATTCAGGTAGTTGGTGAGCCCCATGATTTCGTCGAGCACCGCGGCGACGATGCCACCGTGGACCGTCTGCGGAGCACCCACGAAGCGCACCGGGATCCGGCCGCCACCGCGCAGGCACTGCCCGTCCATCCGGAATGCAAGGCGTGGGGAAACGGGGTTGCGTCTGCCGATGATCGGGCTCCACGGCATGAGTTCGTGCGGTTCGAGGGCACCGGGATCGAAGGGCGCCAGCGGATCCCTGCCTCGCTCGCCCTGCGAGTGCGGACCGGATCTGGCGTAGGCCGCGAGCAGCGATGTGGCGGCATCGAGGTGAGTGCGGACGGCCTCAAGCACCCCGGCAGGTGCGTCTGCGATCCGCAGGGCATCGAGCAGCTCGGCGCAGCGCGCGCTGGTTTCTTCGGTGTGGTGGTGGCTGCTCCCGGCATCGCTCATCACGCAACCCTCACCGTCTGGCGGAGCCGGGACACCGCAAGCACGACACCCAGCACCAATGCTCCTGTCAGCACACCTGCGACCGCATCGAACAGAATGGGCACCACCGCCCCTGCTGTTGCGCTCGCAGCGCCAGCCGTCTGCGCGAGAGCCGCCGAGGCAGCGCTGATCAACGGAATGCCGTGCACGACGATCCCGCCACCGACAAGGAACATGGCAAGCGTGCCTGCGACAGCGAGGAGTTTCAGCATGCGCGGCGCCACCGCGAGCAGTGTCTCGCCAAGCGAGTGCTGCAGGGAGGCCACGATGCCGTTCCCGGCGCGCCGCATCAACCACAGTCCGGCGTCATCCATCTTCACGATAAGGGCGACCAGACCGTAAACCCCCACCGTCATCAGCAACGCCACCGCGGCCAGCACACCGAAGCGGGTCTGGAGTGGCATGGTCTGCACGGTTCCCAGCGAAATCACGATGATTTCGGCCGACAGGATGAAATCGGTGCGAACGGCCGCAGCGATGCGCTCCCGTTCGAACGCAACGATGTCCTGGGCGGCATCGTCAAGCACGGCAGACACCGCTGCGTGGCGTGCGGCATCCTCGGCAGGGCTGTGCAGCCAGCGATGCGCGATCTTTTCCACGCCCTCGAAACAGAGATAGGCCCCGCCAATCACCAGCAGGGGCGTGATGGCCCACGGCGCGAGGGCGCTCAGCGCCAGCGCCGCAGGCACCAGGATCAGCTTGTTCCGGAATGAGCCCGCAGCCACAGCCCAGACCACGGGCAATTCACGCTCGGCGCGGACCCCTGCAACCTGCTGGGCGTTCAGCGCGAGATCGTCACCGAGCACCCCCGCTGTCTTTCGCGCGGCGACCTTGGTCATGGTGGCGACATCGTCCAGAACGGAGGCGATGTCATCCAGGAGGGTAAACAGCGATGCGCCGGGCATGAAGAGTGAGTCCCTGTTCAGAAGGCGAGAATGAGCCACGCAACGAGCATGGCGCCGAACCCGGTACGGCCGCTGCGGTAGAGCGTGTCACGATCGATGCGGGAGAGTTCGGCAAGGGGGTTTCCGCTCGAGCGGGTGCGCATCAGCACCGGCCACTCGATCATTCCCGCGAAGAAAAAGGCGCCAATGGCAGAGGCAAGCACCATGCAGCGCCCCGCAGTGTCCTGGGGCAGCGCAGCCCACAGTAGCGCTATCGCAACGGCGCCACCGATCTGCCCACCCCAACTCATGCTGAAGAATTGCGGGATGCTGTTGGCGGAGAAGTCGTAGTCGAAGGCGTAGAGGCCGACCTTGCGCGGGACGGTATACCGTGCACCCGAGACTCGGGCCCCCGCAAAATGCCCCCACTCGTGAACCAGCGTCGCGAAGACCACGCCAGCGGGGATGGCCGCAAGCACCGACAATACGGACGCCGCCGCGATGCCGGTGGCGGACTGCCAGGCATCCGCAGCCGCCCACAGCGCGAATGTCGCCACAATGGCGAGGAGATGCGCGAGCACGAGCATCAGCCGACGGTCGGCGTCGTTGCCGGGAGTACCCGGGGCACCGGGCGCGGCCGAATCGGGGCGATCCTGATCCATCTCGATCTCCTGCTGCTTTCGGTATGTGAACGGGCGATATCCGCCGAGCGGCGAACGGTAGTACGGACCACGTACCAATGACAACCGCTGGCGAGTGCGGCTGCGGGCGCGTTCGCAACTGATCGTCAGGGCTACCAATGCGCGATCGGACGCTATACTTTCACCTTCAGTCCCTCGTATGAAACGCAGGAGCCACGGTGGCGATATCGGTTTGGCGTCAGGAAGCGGCAGCAGCACTGCTCATGCTGTTCGCTTTGCACGTCAGCGCCGAACCGGCGAGCACCGCGCAGCCGGCCTACGACATCCTGCAGCGGCACGGGCTCCTGCCGCGCACCGTCCCTCCGACCACATCCTCCGCCGTCGCCAAGTCTCCGTCGCAACCATCACTGCACAACGAGCGGGTCGTCATCAGCAGCAGCACCGCTTCCGCCCCTGTGCCCCGCCCCGCGCTGGCGCTGGTGAAGCCCGCCCCGGTGTCGGAGGCGGCGAGCGCCGCGGAGCCACCTCCCTCGGCACTTACGCGAGCCTACAACCTGCTTCGGCTGAAAGGCCTGCTACCCGGCGTGCCGGGCTCGACAAGCACGGCCTATGTTCCCCCCGGTCGTGCGCGTCACGGCGCAGAGCGCGTGGTGGTGGACAAGTCCGACCGCCGGCTCTACCTCCTGCGTGGCGGAAAGCCGTACCGGGAGTACACGGTGTCGCTTGGCGGCAATCCCAAAGGGCACAAGCAGCGTGCCGGGGACCTGAAAACGCCCGAGGGCACCTACACGCTCGACTGGCGCAATCCGCGCAGCCGTTTTTACAAATCCATCCATATTTCCTACCCCAATGCCGAGGACCGCCTGCGAGCCGAACAACAGGGGGTGGATCCGGGCGGAGACATCATGCTCCACGGAGAGCACTACAACGGGGCGCTGCAGCGCACACTGCGCCGTGCGCGCTTGCGCCGGGACTGGACAGAGGGTTGCATCGCGCTGAATAACGAGCACATCGACGAAATCTGGCGCGAAGTTGCTGACGGAACCACGATCGAGATCCGGCCCTGAGCCGACGCCACACACAGGACCAGCCCATGCCCGAGACAAACACAGCCCCGGCCGCGCGCGGGCTTGCCCGCCTGTTCATCCGGAAGTCCGTCGAGCAGATGCACGCCGAGCACGCCTCCAGCACGCTCAAGCGCAGTCTCGGCGCGCTGAACCTGGTCTCGCTCGGCATCGGCTGCGTGATCGGAACGGGCATCTTCGTGCTCACCGGGCGCGCCGCAGCGGAATACGCGGGCCCGGCCATCATTCTTTCTTTCATCATCACGGGGCTGCTCTGCACTTTCGTGGCGCTGTGTTACGCCGAACTCGCCTCGATGCTCCCCGTCTCCGGCTCCGCCTATTCCTACTCCTATGCCTCCATGGGCGAGATCGTCGCCTGGGTCATGGGCTTGTTGCTTGTCCTCGAATACGGTCTGGCCGCAGCCACCGTTGCCGTGGGCTGGTCGAGTTACGTCGTGAGCCTGCTGCAAGACATGGGCATACACATACCTGCAGCGCTCACAGCTGCGCCCGGCGTGCCGATACGCGAGGGCACGGAGATCATTGGCACCGGCGTGGCGAATCTCCCGGCGATCTTCGCCATCTGCTGCGTCACGGCACTGCTGGTCGTCGGGATACAGGAATCCGCCACCGCCAACAACGTCGTGGTGGTGATCAAGCTCTCGGTCGTCGTTGCGTTCATCGGTGTGGGGGCGTTTTTCGTCGACACCGCCAACTGGACCCCCTTCATCCCGGAGCAGGTTCCCCCGCCACCACCCGGAACAGAGCGTGGACTCTGGAGTGACATTGGTCGGGCCCTGATGGACGTTGTCACCGGGGAGAACACCTCGCGCTACGGCATCGGCGGGATCATCACCGCGGCAGCCACCATCTTCTTCGCGTATCTCGGTTTCGAGGCGGTGTCCACAGCCGGCGCGGAGTCACGCAACCCTTCCCGTGACATGCCGATCGGCATCCTGGGTTCATTGCTCATCTGCACCCTGCTCTACATCCTCACCTCTGCGGTGCTGGTGGGTATCGTGCCTTACGCGCAACTCGACACGCCTGCGCCGATTGCGCTCGCTGTTAACGCGATGGGGATTCCGTGGTTCGCGATCCTGGTGAAAATCGGCGCCATTGCCGGCATTTCCTCGGTGATGCTGGTGCTGCTCTACGGCCAGACGCGGATCTTCTACACGATGTCGCGCGACGGGCTGCTGCCGCCGGTGTTTTCGGTGGTACACAGCAAGTTCCGCACCCCTTGGATCGACACGCTGATCGTGGGCTTCGTCGCATCCTGCTTCGCGGGTTTCATGCCGCTCGACTCGCTCGCCAAGCTGACTAGCATGGGATCGCTCACTGCGTTCGCGGTGGTCTGCATCACCGTGCTTTACCTGCGTGTCTCGGCGCCCGGCATCAAGCGCCCCTTCCGAGCGCCCCTGTTCCCTCTGGTGCCACTCGCAGGTGCATCGATGTGCCTGTTGCTGGTCATGTCGCTGATGGCGCACGAGGCAACGCGCGAATTCTTCCTGATCTACCTCGCGGGCGGGATGGTCGTGTATTTCGCGTACGGGATTCGTCATTCGCGTCTCGCCCGGGGCGACGTGGTCATCGGCGCAGAACCGACCATGGACCTGCCCAAGCGCCTCGAGGACTGAGAACGCCGGGCGTGCCCAGCACGCTGGCCGCCACACGGAAGCCGCCGTATACTGTTCATCCATACAGTATTCGGCAGCTTCCGTGGACTACGCCGAACTCCACTGCATCAGCAACCTGAGCTTCCTGCGGGGCGCCTCACACCCCGCGGAGCTCGTCGCCCGTGCCGCCGCGCTGGGCTACCGCGCGATTGCCATCACCGACGAATGTTCCCTCGCCGGCATCGTCCGCGCGCATGTCGCCGCCCGCGAGCACGGCCTGAAACTCATTGCCGGCTCCGAGTTCCGTCTGCCGGAGGATCTGCACCTCGTACTGCTCGCGCCCGACAGGGCGGCCTACTCGGCGCTCTCGGGGCTGATCACGCTGGGTCGCCGGCGCGCCGACAAAGGCAGCTATGCGCTGCGCCTCGACGACCTTCCCATCAACGCGCGTGGCTGCCTCGCGATCTGGGTGCCCGCAGAGGATGCGAGCGATGCCGTGCTCGGCACCCAGGCATCGCATCTCGCCTCCCTCTTCAAGGGAAGGCTGTGGCTGGGCGTGGAGCTCCTGCGCGGACCTGAAGAACAGCAACGCTATCTCCGCCTGCACGCCGTGGCCCGAGCACATGTCATCCCGATGGTCGCCTGCGGCGGTGTCGAGATGCACGAGGCCTCACGCAAGTCGCTGGCAGACGTACTGGCGGCCGTACGTCTCGGCGTCCCCGTACAGCAACTGGGCAAGCGCATCGGTCCGAATGCAGAACGACACCTGCGGCCCGTGGCCACACTGGCACGCCTGTACCCTCCGGAACTGCTCGCAGAGAGCATCGCAATCGCCGCGCGCTGCAACTTCTCGCTGGAAGAGCTCCGCTACGAATACCCCGAAGAACTCGTGCCCGCAGGCCGCACGGCGGGCGAGTGGCTGCGTGAACTCGTGCTCGCCGGAGCCGCCCGGCGCTGGCCGGGAGGGATCGCACACCGGATAAGCGGGATGATCGAAAAAGAACTCTCGCTCATTGCCGAACTGGCCTACGAGTATTACTTCCTCACCGTGCACGACATCGTCGCCTTCGCGCGCAGCGAGGGCATTCTCTGCCAGGGCCGCGGCTCGGCGGCCAACTCGGTGGTGTGTTATTGCCTGTTCATCACGGAGGTCGATCCTGCGCGGGTCGAGACGCTCTTCGAGCGCTTCATCTCGAAGGAGCGCAACGAGCCGCCGGACATCGACGTCGATTTCGAGCACGAGCGGCGCGAAGAGGTCATCCAGTACATATACCGCAAGTACGGGCGCGATCACGCCGCGCTCGCGGCGAGCCTCATCACCTACCGCCCCCGCAGCGCGGTGCGTGATGTGGGCAAGGCGCTGGGACTCGACGAGCGCTTCGTGGCCGAACTCGCAGCCTCGCTTTCCTGGTGGGACCGCCCGGCAGATCTGGAGCAGCGCTTCCGCGCCGGAAAACTCGCGGGCTCCTCCGCGCTAGCCGCCCATTTTTTGCGCCTGCTGAAAGACATCCTCGGTTTCCCGCGCCACCTCTCGCAGCACGTCGGTGGTTTCGTCATCACGCGCTCGCCCATTTCCGCTCTCGTTCCGGTAGAGAACGCAGCCATGCCCGAGCGCACCGTGATCCAGTGGGACAAGGACGACATCGAGGCGCTCGGCATGCTGAAGGTCGACATCCTCGCCCTCGGCATGCTGAGTGCGATCCGCCGCTGTTTCGGGCTGCTGCGCGAGTCCTGCGGCACGCCACTCGACATGTCGGCGATTCCGGCAGATGACCCCGCCACCTTCGACATGCTCTGCGAAGGCGACAGCGTCGGCGTGTTCCAGGTCGAGTCGAGGGCACAGATGGCGATGCTGCCTCGGCTGCGTCCGCGCACGTTCTATGACCTCGTGATCCAGATCGCGATCGTGCGGCCGGGGCCCATCCAGGGCGATATGGTGCATCCCTACCTGCGCCGCCGGCAGGGACGGGAGGCCGTGAGTTACCCGAACGAGGAAATCCGCGGCGTGCTGGCACGCACGCTGGGCGTACCGATTTTCCAGGAACAGGTGATCAAGCTCGCGATGGTCGCGGCAGGCTTCAGTGGCGGCGAGGCTGACCAGTTACGCCGGGCCATGGCGGCTTGGAGCCGCAACGGCACGCTGATGGCGTTCCGTGACAAGGTCGTGAACGGCATGCTGGCCCGTGGCCACCCGGAGGAATTCGCCGAGCGCCTCTTCAACCAGATGAAAGGCTTCGGTGACTACGGCTTCCCGGAATCGCACGCTGCGAGTTTCGCTCTGCTCGCCTATGCCTCGGCTTGGCTGAAGCGCCATCATCCTGTGGCCTTCTGCTGCGCACTGCTGAACAGCCAGCCCATGGGCTTCTACTCGCCGTCACAACTCGTCCAGGATCTGCGCCGCCACGGCGTGCAGGTGCTTCCGGTGGACGTGAACCACAGCCTGGCGGAAAGCTCGCTTGACGCGCGCGGGGCTGCGGCTCCCGCGCTGCGTCTTGGCTTGCACCTCGTCAAGGGGCTGCGAACGGAAACGGCGCACCGCCTCGCCGAGGCTCGCCCGGTTCGCGGTTTTCGCAGCATTGCCGAACTGACCGCCCGTGCAGGTCTGGATCGGGGGGAAGTGGAACTGCTCGCACAGGCGGGCGCTCTCGTCACGCTGGCGGGCAACCGGCACCAGGCGCACTGGCAGGCACGCGCCATCGAGCCGTTCAGGCCCCTCCTTGGCAGCGCTGAACCCGATGACGGTGTGCGGTTGCCCGCACCTACGGAATCCGCTGACGTGGTCGCGGACTACCGCAGCCTCGGTCTTTCCCTCGGGCGCCACCCCGTCGCACTGCTGCGGGAGCGTGGCGAGCTCGAGCGCTGTTGCCCGGCTGCCGAACTGCCCCTGCGCGGCAGCGGGCGCTTCGTCCGCGTCGGGGGGCTCGTCACCTGTCGCCAAAGACCGGGCACCGCGAGTGGCGTGCTCTTCCTCACGCTGGAAGACGACACGGGCAACATCAACGTAGTGGTGTGGAAAGACCGTCAGGAGCGCTTCCGCAAGGCCCTGTTGGGCGGGCGACTGCTGCTGGTGAAAGGGATCGTCGAGAACCGCGACGCCGTGGTGCACGTGATTGCCGGCGAGATCATCGACCGCAGCGAGGCCTTGGGAGGGATCGAGTCGCAGTCACGCGATTTCCACTGACACCGCGCGCCCGGGGCTCAACCGAGCCGGAAGTCCCCAAGCAGTCCCGCGTGATCAGAAAGGCTGCGCCATTCGCCGCTCGCAAGCACCTCGCATCCTCTGGGCACCATCCCCCGATAGTAGATGCGGTCCATTGCAAGCAGAGGCTGCCAGATGGGGTAGCTGCGGGCGTGCCGGCCCTCGAGTTCGGTGAACAACTCGCCCACACCGAGGCTTTCGTGCAGGTGGCGTTCGGCGCGTCGCCGCCAGTCGTTGAAGTCCCCCGCGAGGATCAAGGGCTCGTCGGCCGGAATGCGGGAAGCGATGCGCTCGCTCAGGATATGCAACTGCCCCCGACGCTCGCGCTCCAGGAGCCCGAGATGGACGCAGAGCAGGTGCAGTGGGCGGTCAGTACCCGGCACTTCGATTACGCCGTGCAGGATGCTGCGACTGGAACGCGGGAAGATCGCGATGTTGATGTTCTCCCAGTGACTGAAAGGGAACTTGCTGAGGATCGCGTTCCCGTGATCGCCTTCCCGGTAGATGGCGTTGCGGCCGTAGGCGTGGTGAGGCCACGCAGAATCCGCCAGATATTCGAAGTGCGGTTGCTCGGGCCAGGCCCCGGACTCACGTTTGCCCGGACTCTTGCGACCGTGGATTTCCTGCAGGAAAACGAGATCCGCACCGGTTCCCGCGATCAGTCTGCGCATGCCGTCGAGCACGAAACGGCGGTTGCCGCTGCAGTAGCCCTTGTGGACGTTGTAGGTGAGTACGCGCAGTGCGGTGGCCATGTGTGCGGAGGGCCTGAGGATCGGTCGCGCGATGCTACGGGATTTAGCAAAGACTTTGCCAAACGCCAAGTGGCAAAAAAACTTTGGCACTACATGTTGTGTTTTGAAACTCGGTGACTACACTGCATCTTGAGTTTTGACTCCCGCCTTCTGTGATTTTCCTCTCCGGAGGGAGCGGGATTCTTTTGCTCCGGGGCAGCCGCCCCGTCTTCAAACGGCCAATAACCACGCGAGGCTTTAATGTCCACTGAAGCACGAAAAATCATGCCGTTTCCCCGTAGCGCCGAGCCGGGCACCACACTGCAGCCGGCTTCGGAAGACATCTGGGATCGCAAATATCGCCTGAAAGACAAATCCGGCAACCCTCTGGACGACAGCATCGACGGCACCTACCGCCGCGTGGCACGCGCCCTCTCCGAAGTCGAGCCAGAGGAGCGCCGCGAGCACTGGTACGAGCGCTTCGTCTGGGCGCTGCGCAACGGCGCCATCCCGGCAGGACGCATCATCTCCAACGCCGGCGCCCAAGAGCACAAGCCGGCGACCTCCACGATCAACTGCACCGTCTCGGGCACCGTCGAGGACTCCATGCTCGGCATCCTCGAGAAAAACCTCGAGGCTGGCCTCACCCTGAAGGCAGGCTGCGGCATCGGCTACGAGTTCTCGACCCTGCGTCCGCGCGGCGCCTATGTATCAGGCGCCGGGGCCTACACCAGCGGCCCGCTGTCGTTCATGGATATCTTCGACAAGATGTGCTTCACCGTGTCCTCCGCCGGTGGGCGCCGCGGCGCGCAGATGGGCACCTTCGACATCAGCCACCCGGATGTCGTCGACTTCATCCGCGCCAAGCGCGAGAACGGCCGTTTACGCCAGTTCAACCTCTCCCTGCTCATCACCGAAGAGTTCATGGAATCGGTCAAGAACGACGGTGACTGGGCGCTCTCCTTCCCCATCACCGCAAAGGAAGTGGAAGGCGGCGGCTTCGACTTCTCCAACCCGGAGGAAATCGTCTGGCGCCAGTTCCCGACCACGCGGGGCTACGTATCCGATGCCGAGGGCCGTGTCGCCTGCCG